>JAFAWJ010000525.1 GCA_019242065.1 Chloroflexota bacterium | reverse complement strand
GCGGAGCTCGACCTTGCCGTCGCGTACGCGGACTTCGAAGACGTGGGTTGGCTCCGCCGCGGGGCCCTGGCACACGCGGCCGTCGACCAGCCTGAACTGCGAGCCGTGCCATGGGCACTCGACCACCGTGTCGTCCTCCAACAGCTTGCCCTCCGCCAGCGGCCCACCCCAGTGCGGACAGACGTTGCTGACGGCCGTGACGTTGCTCCCCTTCTTCAGCAGCGCAACCGACACCTCGCCGCCCTCGACAGAGACCGTCTTCGCGACGAGCTTGCCCTCCTCGAGGTCGCCCTCGGCACACACCACCTGGTAGTCGTCGACCGGCGGCTCGAAGGCGATGCGACTCACGCTCGTCCCCAGGCGATACACGAGCTCGCCACCCAGCCACGCCGAGATGCTGGTCAGGCCAAACCCGACAGTCGACAGCCCGACCCCCAGCCCGCGCTTGTCGCCACGCCGCGCCAGCAACGAGCCCACCATCAGCGCCAGGCCAGTCGCGTTCAGCATGGCATGAATCAGCGCGATGCGTCGCGGCTGCTCGGAGGTGTCGGCGAAGTCGGCGGCGCCCGACATGGCGGTCGGCAGCGCGGCCAGGACGCCGACGGTCATCGCCGCGTCGGCTTCGTCCCTGGCGCCGACCAGGTCGAGCAGGAAGCCCGTTGACCAGGCGCCGAGGACCGCGTCGGTCAGGGCGGGATGCAACGGGTGTCCCAGCCACACGCCGTTCAGCCAGTTCTTGGCCTGGCGCGCCAGCGGCCCACCCTCGCTCACCACCGTGGCCTGCAGCTTCTGGATCTGTTCGGCCCAGTCGTCGAGCAGCTGGTTCTGCTCGGGACTGATCACCCGCGAAATGTCCAGCGTCATCGTGGCCGCTGCAGGAGCAGACGGTGTGCCAGAATTCGCGCGTTGATTCGCGCCCCGCTGTGGCTGATTGGCCTGTTGATCGTCGCCGCGATCGTCGTCGGCGTGTATGCGTATTACACGACCCCCTTGCCGTATGGGCTCGGGGAGCTGGTCAGGACGCCGGGTGGGGGGAATGCGCCGGTCTCGGCGCTGCCCACTCAGGTTGGGGGGCCGAGCGGCGCCCGCGCGGCCGTGGGCCAGCCGCTGATGCTGGGAGCGGCGTCGGTGGTGGTGAGCTCGGTGGCGCGCAACCAGGACCTGACGGCCGGGGGACGTGGTGGACCGGCCGGGTCGTTCACAATTCTCGACGTGCTGCTGGCCAATGCCGGCAATGAGCCGCTGACGCCGATGCTGTCTGACTTTCGGCTGGTGGACGATGCGGGGCGGACGTATGCGGTAGACGCCGAGGCGACGCGCTCGATGAATGCCTTTGGGCACCGGCGCGACGTGTTCGACGCCAGCGTGCCGCCCGGTGGGACGGTGCCGACGTATCTGGCGTTCGAGACGACACCTGACACGAATCCCGACACCCTGCGGGTGGTGATGGGCTACGGCGAGGTGGCCGTGCCTGCCGGCACCCAATAATTTTCGGTTGCGTGATTGGCCCGCCGCTGCGCGGCTCCATCTCAGTGCCAAAACACAAAGTTGAGAGAGGTTCAGGGGTCGACCGAATCAACCAGTGTCGGCACGGGGCCTCTCACACACAAAGTTGAGAGAGGTTCAGGGGTCGACCGAAACAACCAGTGTCGGCACGGGGCCTCTCACACAGGTTTGTCACGTCGTGTCGACAGTCCACAACTCACGTGGTGAGAACTTCTCCTACACACGATTTGCGGGTGAAGTATCGACAACTCACCAGCTGCGACCACCCTTACTCAGCGCTGGCGGCGGCTGAGGTCAGACTGGGGCCCAGGACCATCACGATCACGGCGCCGGCCAGCGCGGGCAGGAAGGCGCTGGCTTCTATCTGCGAGGCGTCCCAGATGGCGCCTGCGACCAGCGTGGTGATGAACGCCGTCGTGTAGCTGATCGTGAACGTGCCCGCCGACAGGCGCGCCACTTCGCCGTGCCCCGCCAGCAGCGCCGGCAGCGCGAACGACATCACCAGCACGTACGCGGCGCAGAAGCCGAAAACTCCGGCGGCGATCACCAGCGGGATACCCGGCACCAGCAACACCACCAGAAGCGCAGCCAGGATCGCCCCCGCCACCAGATACGAGGTCGACCGCCGCGCCAGCAGCCGCAGTGGCACGAAGCCGATGACCGCCGAGGCCGGCACCTGCATGCCGTTGAGCGACGTCAGCGCCAGACCAACCAGGTCCGCCTGATTGGTCGCATGCAGATAGTCAGGGATAAAGGTGTTCGCGCCGAAGTAGATCATGCTGGCCGCCGACTGGAAGATGCCGATGCGCCACATGCGACTGTTGCGAAAGTCAGGCATCCCGCGCGGCCGCGGCACGTCTACGGGCGGCGGCTCGTGCGGGGTCAAGACGGCGACCAGGCCAGCCGTGATCACCACGGGAACCGACCAGAACACGAACACGGCTTCCCACGAACCGACCAGTGGCAGGACAACCGGCAAGGTGAGCGAGGCCGCCAGCAACTCCCCCACCAGCAGCCCGTTCGACCAGAAGCCCGTGGCGCGGGCGATCGCATCTGGAAACCACTGCCGGACCAGGGCCGGGAACGTCGGCTGGCTGATGCTGATGCCCGCACCCATCGCCAGCGTCATGGCGAACAGCATCGGCACGCTCGGTCCAACGCCGCGCGATGCCGAGGAGATGCCGATCAGCCACAGGCCGCCCAGGAGCGCGCGCCTGGGTCCGAACCGCGCGATCAACAGTGAGCCCGGTACCGCGGCGACGCCCAACAGCAGCAGCGGTAAGCCCGAGAGCACCGCGACGCCCTTCTCGTCGAGCTGCAAGTCGGCGTGGATGAGAGGTAGGACGGGTGGCACCGCCAGGAGCGTGATCCGCAGATCGTTGCCCGCCAGCCACAGGAGTGCCAGGCGCAGCCGCGCGCGAGATGCCACCACCAGTCTGGATTGTGCCGGTGTCTCAACAGGATTGACACGCGCGCGGGCTGGACATCGACCGCCACCGATGGCACTCTGGACCGCACGTGATCGGCCGTCTGGTACTCGCCTGCGCTCTAGCGGTGCTGGGACTGGCGAGTTTGCCAATCCCGATCTCGTCGGCGCAGATACAGACCAGCACCCCGACGCTGATCGCGACGCCCACCGCCACCCCCTCCCCCACCCCGCCGCCGACGCAGACGCCAGGGCCGGCGACGCAGACGCCCCTGGCCACGCCCAGTCCGATCCCTGAGCCGACCCTTCGGCCGACGGCGACCCATACGCCGACGCCGATCGCCGTGCCGCTTTCGACTGCCGGGCCGCTCTTCTCGCCGACGCCGACCCGCGCGTCGACCAGCACTCCGACGCCCTCGCCAACGCTCACCTCGTTCCAGACGGCGGTGGCCACGCCCACGCTCGGTCAGGCGTTGCAGCAAACGGTGTTGCCCAACTCGACGCCACTCGCAGGTGCCAACCAGACGCCGCTCAGCACGCCGATACCCGGTACGACCAGTAGCGCTAGCAGTACCTCCGCCCTGACCACCAACCTGGCCACCAGCAGCATCACGCGCTCGAGCGTCACCGTCACGTGGACAAGCAACGTGCCGACGACCTCGGAAGTCGAGTACGGCACACTGGCCGACAATACGTACCGGTCGCCCGTCGATCCATCGCTGCTGACGGCGCACAGCATCGTGCTGACTGGCCTGTCGCCTGGCACCACGTATCAGTTCCACGCCGTGAGCGCGACACCCGCGGGCGTGGTCAGCCTCTCGACCGATGGCAGCTTCGTAACTGCTCCGCCCGGCAGTGGGCCGGACGTGACGGATCTGACCGTCGAGCAGGCCACTGGCACACTTGCGCGAGTCGGTTGGGCGACCGCCACGGGCAACGTGGCCCAGGTCGAGTACGGGACGACGTCGAACTACGGTTCGTTCACGCTACTCAAGGTCTATAACCAGGCGAGTGCCCAGCCCGATCAAGACATGCAGCTCGCC
>JAFAWJ010000507.1 GCA_019242065.1 Chloroflexota bacterium | reverse complement strand
GGCCTTGTACTCCTCGTGCATCGCGTCCGCCAGGTCATACAAGTAGGCGTTGAACGAGGGATAGTGCTTGTCGACATCCCGGTCGTCATGCCGCTGGGTCGGGGACACCGCACTCAGGAACGCGTCGGCGACGTTCAGGCCTTCGAGCGCGCTCTTCAGCGTGGCGATGTCCTGTTCCACCGCCGCCTGGCCTTTGTAGCGGATCGGCCCCGTCACACGGAAGCGCTCGACGATGGCCGGCGCAGTGGCCATTTCTTCCATCGAGATTTCGGGATACATATTGATTACTCGGAAAAACTTGTCGTACTGCTCCGAAAACTCCGGAAACTGAGCGCGCTCACCGCCCGGTCCCAGCTGAAAGTCACCGGGATCCGGCGGCCGCGGCTCCAGGCCACTCAACCGCTCGTGGATATAGCTGGTGAACCCGCGCCGCCCGAACTCGCCGTCATTCGGGATGTCGATGCCAGTTTCGACCTGCTTGCGCACGACTTCGGCAATTCCCTTGCGAATGTCGGCCGCCAGGACATCCTGGTCGTACGGTCGGTCGAGCGTGCGCGCCTTCATGCCTTCGATGATCTCGCGCGTGCGCACCAGGCTGCCACTGTGCGTCGTCAGAATCCGTTCCGTGCTGCGTTTCACGTCTCCTCCATCGCGTGGCTACTGCATTGAGCTGGCGTATGCTTGCTGATACTCCTGTCGGATCTGGTCGCCACCACCGCTGCGCCAGGCCTGAAGCACCTGGTCGAAGTCGCTCAGTGGACTGGCTCCGGTGATGATCGGCCCGAGGCCATCCGCGAAGGTCTGCGTCAGTCCCCCGCCTTTGTTCCCGTCGGTGCTCGAATACAGCCCGAGGCTGGGATCCGCGATCAGGTCAGGAAGCATCTTCTGTGAATCGGCGTAGGCGACCCTGGCAAAGTTCGAGTCCGCCGGATAGAACAGCACCGGCGGACGCCATGCCAGGTACTGCCACATCACGTTGGTATCCGCCTTGCCTTTGTCGGTCTTTTGCGGGTTGCCCTGCGCATCGAACGTGAAGTCCACGTCCTTGACTCCGTACTCCAGCAATAACGACTCCTGGCTCCCGAACGGCGCCGCCAGGTAGTTGAGAATCCGCAGCAATTCCTTCACACGATCTGGTGAGGATTTCTTGACGGCCGTCATGCCGATCAAGCCGGCGAACTGGTGCCAGACCGGCTTGCCGCCATCCGCGCTGAAGGGTCCCATGGTGCGCAGCTCGATCGGCGGGTTCATTTTGAGCGCCGCGTCCCAGAACTCCACGGCGTACGAGGCCCACCCCGTGGAGATGACGCCGACCTGACCGCCTTCGAACGCGGTCTTCAAGATGGTGCTGTTGAGCGTGACGGGATTGGGGTAGAACACACCCGCGGCGTACAGGTCGCGCACGTAGCCAAGCGCGGCTTTGAACTGGCCAGTTTCGAAGTCCTTCGTGAAATGGCCGCGGGAGTCCACCGACCAGTTGTTCGGCGCCCCGAACATCGCCAGTTGCGGACAGTCGCCGCGGCCATTGACCAGTCCGTACGCCGGCGCTCCCGCCCCGATGCCCCACTGGTTAGCCTGCGGGTTCGTCATCTCCTTGAGAATGCGCGTGAAGTCGTCAGCGCTCGTGGGCGGGGTGGCGCCGATCGTGTCCAACCACGTCTGATTGACGTACCACACGTAATTCCACGGCGGACGCACCACTGGAACGCCGTAGATGGATCCGTCGAACACGGTGGGGGTCCATGAGGCCGTCGGGAACCCGGCCAGGTTCGGATAGTCCTTGATCGCGTCGCCGGCAACGAAGGGTGTCAGGTCGGTATACGCGCTCTGGAGAAACCGGGGCAGGTCATTCGTCGTGGGTCCGAACGCGTTGAAGTAGAAGAGGTCCGGCAGGTCGCCGCCCGCCATCGTGGTAGCCACGGTATTGGCGTACGAATCGGCCGGCACCATCTGCATCTTGACGTTGGCGTTCAAGGCTTTGTTGATGGCTTGCCAGGCGGGGTTCTGGTCGACGCCGGGCGGTGGCGCGAAGGGCAGCGAGGTCAGGGCCGTGACGTCAGTGCCCGAGCCCGGCGACTGAGTGACACTCTGGACCAGCGTCTGCGGATAGGTGAAATACGCGGCTTGCAGCCCCTGGGGCGTCGGGGGCAGGTCAGGTTTGGCGCCCTGGACGGGCAGGTAGGTCGGCAGCCGCAGCTTGCCAGCCGCCGCGGGCGTCGAGGCGCCGGCGACCGTCGTTGGCGCTCCACCTATGCGCACTGGCGGTGCACACGCCTCCAGTACCATCGACAGACCAAACGTGCTCGCGCCCGCGAGTCGTAGGAACCCGCGACGATCCATCATCTGCCATTCCCCCCGTCGCTACTCGTCTCAACCAGCCGGCTGCTCACCTTCGATACTGATCGTGATGCGCGTATTGCGAACTTGCCGCACGTGCTCGATCGCAATCCGTTCCGCCGCGGCCGAGTCCCGCCCGCGGATCGCTTCGAACACATCCTGGTGCTCGCGCAGTGATTGCGCCGCGCGGCCCGGATACGCGAGCGTGTTGGGCTGAAAGCGCTTGAGAACTTCTTGCACGTCGTTGATCGCGCGCTGCAGCGGGCCGTTGCCGGCGATCCGCCAGATCTGCGCATGAAAGTCCTCGCCGAGCTCGATCTCGCGCACCGTGTCCTCGGCGTGCAGCACGCGTTGGGCGGCTTGGAGCAGCATTTCGAGCCGCGCCAGGTCCAGTTCCGTGCGACGCTCGGCGGCCAGGCGCGCCGCCAGGCCCTCGAGCGCCTCGCGCAGGACGTACAGGTCGATGATCTCCTCCAGGGTCGGCGCGGAGACCATGAGGCCGGCGCGTGGGTGCCGCGCGGCCAGGCCTTCCGTTTCGAGGCGGCTGAGCGCCTCGCGCACGGGTGTTCGGCTGACGCGGTGCGAGCGGCCGAGCTCTTCCTCGCGGAGGGGCGCGCCTGGAGCGAGGGCGCCGCGCAAGATATCGCGCTTGAGAGCGGCATACACCGCCTCCGAGTGAGGCAACCGACGCTGTGCCATGCGCTGAGGATTGTACACATCCGTATGCAAACGGATTGGAGTGAATACAGAGGTGACTTCTCGTGTCGACTTCAGGCTCGTGTTCCCCGAGGGGACAGCCGAGTGTCGTCGTCCGCGCACGAATCTTGCGAAGCTGCCCCCACGGAAGGACGAACCAGTGTCTGCGGTTGATGGCGTCGTCGCCCCGCTGGCGACTTCGACAACACTTGACTCCGACCCCGTGCTGCACGCCCTGCATGCGGCGGAGCACCACTATCAAAGGACGCTCGAGGCCCTCGCCCAGAAGGACGCGGAGCTCGAGCACATCCGGGCCGAGCACGCGCTCACCCGGGCTCAGTTCGCCGAGCTGCAACAGCTCACCGAACACGAGCGGGAGCGCGGCGACGCCCTTTCAGAGGCGCTGCAGCACATTCACCGCGCGTTGTTCGGCGGCGACACCTACGAACTGATTCTCAAGGCGTGCCTGAGCCTGACGCAGAGCCGTCGCGGCGCCTACCTGATGGTGTCGCCGCGCCCGGGCGAGCCGCCCCAAGCGTGTGCCGTCTTCGAGCTCGACGTGGCGGAGGGTTCCCCCCTGCGCGAGTTCGTCACCGACCTCGCTCGAGACGTGCTCGACACGGAACAGGTCTCCGTGCTCAACGACCTGTCCAATTCGCTGCTGCAGCCGCCTCAGGTGCGCGCGCTGAACAACTGTATCGCCGCGCCGGTGGTGCTCCGCTCGGCCCAGCATGGCGTCGTCATCGTGGCCGACAAGGTCGCCGGTGGATTCGACGAGCGAGATGCCGCCGCGCTGATCAGCGTCGGTGGTCACGCGGCCGTGGCCATCGACAATGTTCGCCTGCAGCGCGAGGTGCGCGAGGTCTATTTGTCACTCATCGGCGTCCTGGCTGAAACGATGGCAGCCCGCAATCCTCACGTGCGCGACGAAATGGACGCCACCAGTCAAACCGCGACCAGGCTTGCGCAGCGGCTGGGTCTCGACGACTACCAGCAGAGCCTCGTCTTTTACGCGACGCAGCTGCGCGACGTGGGCAACATTGGCATCAGCGACGGTGTGCTGAACAAACCGGGCGAGCTGCTGGAGGCGGAGCGCGAGCTTATTCATGCGCACGCCCAGGTCGGCCACGACCTGCTGGCCCAGGTGCCGCTTCTCGAAGACGTCGCCCGCATCGTGCGTCACCATCACGAGCGGGTCGACGGGCGCGGCTATCCAGACGGTCTTGCCGGCGACGGCATCCCGATCGAGGCGCGCATCGTCGCGGTCGTGGATGCCTACACGGCGATCCGGTCGCCGCGCAGCTATCGCGCCGTGCGCAGTCCCGAGGAGGCCTGCGGCGAGTTACGCCGTGGCGCGGGCAGCCAGTTCGACGCCCAGGTCGTCGACGCGTTCCTGGCCGAGCTGGAGGGCTCGGTGGCGCGAGATGGCGACCACGTCGAGCGGATTTCCCCGCACTTGCCGAAGCTCGTCGTCCGCCAGCACGAGCAAGCGAGCGTCGCGGCGGAGTAGCACCTTCTCAGAAAGCCGCACGTCGTCGGTGCGCGCGCAGCACGGCCAGGTGGTGCGCCCGCTCGCCGGACACTGGTTCGTATTCGGGTCGCAGGGATTGTTGCAGGTACGTGTCCGCGCGCTGCCGCAAGTGCGCACCGCGCGCGTGTGACAGTCCCTCCAGCATGACGCGCCGAACAATGGGATACGCAAAACGATAGACGCTGACGTCCTCCACCAGGAGCCGTTCGCGACACGCGGCCTCGAGCGTCTCCAGCACTGGCAAACGGGGTCCGCCAGTCATCGCCACCAGGAGCGGAAGGGTTGCCTGGTCGCCGGCAACCGCGACACCTTCCAGGACCACCGTTGCGCGCGGCAGCGCGCGCACGCGTTCGAGGACGTGTTCACGCACCGTCCAGGGCACATCCGGCCCGGGCTCCTGCGCGACCGACACCAGGTACAGCGGCACACCGCCACACTCCTGCAGACTGCCTCGCTGCCCGGTCGATAGCGCGGTTCGAGATGCAAACAGCTGGCTCGCGGCGACGGGCGACAGCGGCGGCAGCACGAGATGACGAATACGCTGGTCCGACGCCAGACGACCCAGAAGGGTACGCAGGTATGCCGCTTGCCCTCGATAACTGGGCCGGTATGTTCCGACCACCGCCAGCCGGAGCGTACTCCCCATCGTGATGAGGTGGGCCAGCAGATCAAGCTGCTGCGCGTCCGCGCACTGCAGGTCGTCCAGCAGCAGGAGCGTGCCGGCCCCGGCCGGTAGCGCCACGTTACGCAGGTACCGGCCGGTATCCCGCGCCAGCAGGTGCGCCGCGGGCGGCTGCGCCGGCGCGGTAAGTGCGCCCAGTTCGACGAGCTCGGGGAGCACGTGCAGCAGGGAGTGACAGCCATTCAGGCTGTGACGGAGCTCACTTGCCGAGCGGACTTCGATGTCACGACGCAGCGCAGCCACCACCGGATCCTGCGCGGCATGCGTCGCTGACGGTGCCGCGGAAGCACGCAGCACGTGCCAGCCGTGCTGTTCGCCCAGTCGAGCTGCCTCGTCGAGCATGCGCGTTTTACCGATGCCAGGCTCGCCCTCCATGAACAACGTCGCGGACCCGCTCGTCAGCAGCGCCTCGATGGCGGTCCGCTCGGCGACGCGGTCGACCAGCGTGGGTAAGCCAGGCGACCCGCCTGGCGCCAGTTGCTCCGCACTCTCACCCCCCGCGATCGCGACCTCGGTCAGGAACGCCCGCTCGCTGGCCGAGATCGGCAACGCCTCGACGAGCAGCCGCACCGTGGCGGGACGCGGCGTGTGCTGTACCTGGCGCTCGAGATCGCTGATGACCCTGCCACTCAGTCCGGCACGGGTGGCGAGCGCTTCCTGAGTCATCCCGGCGGCGCGACGGGCGCGCTTGAGTAACTCGCCAAATGACGGCTGGCTCGCGCTCATTACGTTGCTTATAGCACTCGGCGGCGCGTCCGGCATCGCAAACAATCTCCGGAAAGCCGTCAGCATTTCTCCGCAAACATGTGAATCGCGCTTGTTACCACTGAAGTGTCATGGACACGAGGAGAGGAGTACAGGCATGAGTCTCGAGCCTGGTGGATTGATCGCATGGCTGGTCGTGGGACTGGTCGCCGGCTGGCTAGCCGGTCAGTTCATGAAAGGTGGCGGCTACGGCGTCATCGGCGACATTGTCGTCGGCGTCATCGGCGCGTTTATCGGTGGAATCGTCTTCAGCTTGCTGCTCCCTGGCAGCAGTGTGGGCCTGCTCGGCAGCATCATCGTCGCGTTCATCGGCGCGGTCATTCTGATCGCCCTCGTGCGCGCCTTGGGCGGCCGACGCGCAAACGTCTAACTCCGTTGCGTATCGCCCAGATCGCTCCGCCATTTCGGGCCCTGCCACCCCAACGCTACGGCGGCACGGAGCGGGTCGTTGCCACCCTGACGGACGCGCTGGTGGAGCGTGGCCACGACGTGACACTGTTCGCGAGTGGTGATTCGCGAACGTCAGCGCGGCTGCAGCCCACCGTTCCGCGGGCCCTCTGGGACACCGCGGACGGCGCGACCGACTTCGCTCAATTTTGCGCCGCGACGATTGGCGCGGTGGTCGCCCGTCTGCAGGACTTCGATCTCATTCACAACCACCTGGATTTCTGGGGCTATCCGCTCGCGGCGCTCTCCAGCGTTCCCGTCCTCACAACGCTGCACGGCCGTCTGGACGTGCCGGGTGTGGCCGCGGCCCTCGAGCCGTACGCCACCGTCCCGCTGGTTTCGATCAGCGACGCCCAGCGTCGCCCCGTACCCTGGGCGAATTTTCGGGCGACCGTGTACCACGGCATGGATCTCTCGGCCAGGCCGCCACGCTACGACGGCGCCGGCGGCTACCTGGCCTGGATCGGGCGCATTGCCCCGGAGAAGGGCCTGGATGTGGCCATCCGCGTGGCCAGGCGCGCGCACCGTCGGATCAGAGTCGCGGCCCGCGAGCCACTCCGCTTCACTGCCGACGCCGAAGCGACGCGAGATCGACACTACTTCGAGGACGTGATCCAACCGCTGCTGAAAGAGCCGCACGTGGACTACCTTGGCGAGCTCGGCGGCGCCACCAAACACGCGTTCCTGCGGGGCGCCGACGCCTTGCTGTTCCCCGTCGACTGGCCGGAGCCCTTCGGACTGGTGATGATCGAGGCGCTCGCCGCCGGCACGCCGGTCATCGCCCTGAACCGCGGGAGCGTTCCCGAGGTGGTCACGCATGGCATGACTGGCTATGTGTGCGCCGACGAATCCGAGCTGGTCGACAGCGTGGACCAGCTCGGGCGACTGGATCGCGCAAGTTGCCGAGCCGCCGTCGAGGCGCGCTTCTCAGTCGAGACGATGGTCGAAGCCTACGAATCGCTGTACGCGCGATTGCTCGGCCGCCAGGAATTGATCGACTTTTTGTCGCGCGCCCGGCAGCGGACGGCTCTGCGGTCCGCGAGCCGACTGCGCGCGGCGACGCGGGTCGTGGAGTCGGACCAGGTCAATCCCTGACGCCGGTACGCATAGTGCGTATCGCCACGAACATGCAGTCGTACGACAATGCTCCGCTCGATCCGGTGTGTGGTCAGCCCGTCCCGGCCAACGAGAGTCGATTCCAATCCGAATACGCGGACGTCATGTACCGATTCTGCTCGCAGACCTGCATGCAGCGCTTCATCGAGCAGCCGGACATCTTCACCGCGACGCCCGGGCGCGGGAGGGTCGCCGAGGATGACCGCGCGTTGCGCTCTGACGAGCTCGAGGGCGCCCTGGACCCCAGCGCGGCGGCCGTCATCCCGCACGACGCGCCAGCCGCCGACCCCGGCGGCTGAGGCATCTCACGCGGCAATCCAGTGCAGCGCGATTTCACGTTGCGCCATCGGAAAAATCCGCATTTCGACGGAATCAGCCAGCCGAACAGCGCCAGCATATGCGCGACCCATTCAATGTCGGTCACGCTTTCGATGCGCTTTATGGCGTGCAGGTGTTCCGCTGCGACCTTCAAGTCCTCCCACATGGCACTGGGAGTCATGCCTTTGAAGTCTGACATCCCGACCACGAACCGGACGTCGCCCTCTCGCGCAGCCCGCTCGAGCGCCGGAATCACGACGTTGCGATAATCCTCGGCTCGCACCGTGCCGCTCACCTCGAAGCCGATGCTCCGGCGGGCATCCCGGGCGTAGTCGACTCGGAACGCCACCCGCGAGAGTTTCTCGATCGCCGCGGGTTCCCACGTCTCGCCGCGCGTCAGCCGCAGGGCGATGTCGGAGAAGTACGACGGGAGATATTCGCAGTCGATCGCGTCGTCGTACATGCCGGCTCGGAAGTCGTAGTACTTGCGCTGGTTGGACTTCGTGTCGGAGCCGTGCAGAATCGACTCGCCGGAGTGTCTGAAGACGATCCTGAGATTCAGGTTTGGTTCGTTCGACTCCACCTCGAAGTCTTCGAGCAAGAAATCTTGAATTCGCGCATCGTCCAGTTGAAGTTGCCGGCCTGGGAGTCACGGACGAGATTGAATCGCAGCTCGCCGGTCTCGCGCAGTTGGGTGAGTTGGGCGGCCGTGAGCTGACATACGGCGCGGTTTTGCTGGCGGACAATCGCA
The DNA here is from genome assembly GCA_019242065.1 of Chloroflexota bacterium. The sequence goes on along the minus strand of JAFAWJ010000507.1, from coordinate 3,059 downwards.
CGCTTCTGGCGTTCGTCGATGATCCGCCTCCATTCTTGCCACAACAAGTCGTCGACTACGATCTGTTCGATCGCCTCGATGTCCCTTTGCGTCAACGTACGGACCTTGCCATCCGCTCCGACGCTGGAGAGCTCTTCGAGGAGAGCTCTTCTCCTTGACGTCCTCGTCGTCCGGCCAGACCGTGTCGGTCGCTTCCCTGTATTTGAAATCATTCCGCGCGGTTCCGGGGCGGAGACCGGTGGATTCACCGGCGACCTTGATGGACACGAACTTGATTTCCAGCGGATCCGCCGAGGCATTCTTCACGCCGACATGGATGTGGTTGTCGTCGTCCTTTGTCCCGTCAGGGTAGTAGTAGAAGTTGGCGGAGAACTTTGTCCAACCATTACTCCTGCTGAGGTTGGCGTTCGGAGAAGACGATCTCGCCGATGACGATCGGCGACGTGTCGGCTCCCGGCCCCGGCAAATGACCTGCCATCCACGCCCCGATGAGACGATCGCCTGCATCCAGTTCGGAGCGCGACTCGAACACATTGATTGACGCCAACACGCCGTCACCCGCTTCGACCAGCGCATACGACACGAAGCCGGGCGCCTGGCTCAGCTCCGCCCCGAGATGCCGCGCCGCCTGGATGACCTCGTCGGCGGCTGCACCGTGTGCGGCGTAGTGTCCGATGCTGGCGTGCACGCTTGTCGACCTTCCGCTCCTGGACTGCAGCTGACGAGGGGAGCGGCGGCGATCCAGAGAACCTGTGTCTTTATGACGAGTTACCAGAGACGCGGGCCGCATAGAGTCTCTATACGCGATGTCGACCGGACGTGCTTACCGATTGCTCCTCGTCAATGGACGCACCACCTAGGCCAGCCAGTCCGCGACCTGCCAGCGCGACTGAACTTTGAGTGTGACCAGAATGCGATGCACGTGCAGGCGGGCGGTCCCGACCGTTATCGAGAGCCGCTCGGCAATCTGTCGGTCTGAGTAGCCGAGCATGAGCAGGTGCGCCACCTCTTGCTCGCGCCGCGTCAGCCCCTCGGCCCGGATCTCTCCAGGCTCAGTTCGAGGGTTGGGCGACGTGTGGTCTGGCATTCGGCCGCGTGGATCGCCGGCGGGCGACGCCGGTCGCAGCGGCGAGCAGCCCCGCTCGTCGAGGACAGCTCCAACGCCTTCGCCAGCGCGTGCAGTGCGCGCCGCGCTCGAGCCCGGTAACCGCCGCGGGCGACAGGTTGGCGAGATCGGCGAGGGCGGTCTGGCTCAGTCCGGCGCGGAGTCGGAACAGACGCAGCGGCCCACCAAAACCATTCACGGACGGAGTCGCGGCCGGACGTCCTCGATGGGATCGGATGCGTTGTCGGCATTGTCGGCGACGATGCTCCCCCGGTCGACCTCCAGGCGCTCGACAACGCATGGTCCACCGACCTGGCGGTCGGTTGAATGGTCCCACAACAATTCGCGTCCAGATCGGCCACTGCGAAATAATGGGGCTGCAGGCAATCCCGACGATGCCCTCGAACTCGAGCAGCGACAAACACGCGCTTGTGCAAGCCATCGACCAGCGGATCCTGACCGGACCAGGCACGGCGTCCGCGCAGCTGCGGTCGAAGGCCTTCGCCAACAGCGATCTACCCGAACCACTGGCGACGCTCATCGACAAAGTGGCCAGGCGCTCGTTTCAAGTCGCCGATGCCGACTTCGCCGCCGCGGTCGCGGCCGGGTTCACCGAGGACCAGCTCTTCGAGCTCGTGATCTGCGCCGCGGTCGGCGAGTCCAATCGGATCTACCAGGCTGGCCTGCAAGCGCTGACGCAGGCATCCACCTGATGCGCCTCACCATCTTGAACGGAGGCTATGGCCTGGGCACCCGGCTGCTGTTCAGCATCATCGAATTGTTCAGCCGGCAGCGGGTACCAGACGCGGCGAGACTGACATTTTACCGTCCAGACTTCTACGGCTCGTACGCGAAGGAGCTCACCCAGGCAGCCATGCGTGGGCCGTCCTCCTGGTCGGTGGCTGAACGGGAGCTGATGGCAGCCTACGTCTCAACCGTCAACGACTGCGCCTTTTGTGTCGGCGCGCACACGGCAACCGCTTCACTGGCGACCGGAAGCGAGGTCACGGTGACCGCGGCGCTGGACGATCTAGATTCGGCGCCAATTGGTGAGGGATTGCGGGCGACGCTGCGGATGCTCGGCAGGCTCACGCAAGACGGCAAGCTGGCAGCCGACGATGTGCGCACGGTGCTCGACACGGGCGTATCTCGTCAGCAAGTCGAAGACGCCCTCGCCGTCTGCTATGCCTTCAACGTCACAAACCGACTGGCGAACGCGTTTGGCTTCGAACTCATGAGTCCAGCGGGCTTTCAGGCCGGAGCCAAATACCTGCTCCGGCGCGGCTACGGCTAGTAGAACATCTGCTGGCCCTCGCGCAGAACGACCCGCGGATCCTGTCGAACCCGCGGGCCGCCTGCCAGGAAGGAGCGCCTGTCCGCGCCGTCGGCGCGACTGTCAGCCGAGAACCACCAGCTCTCAGCAGAGACTGCTGAAAGCCGACAGCTCAGAGCTGAGAGCTCGCAACTCTTTTAGATGTCGTAATAGAGGTGAAACTCGTACGGATGGGGCCGCAGGGCGATGGCGTCGACTTCGCGCTCGCGCTTGTAGCCGATCCATTCGTCGATGACGTCCGGGGTGAACACGCCGCCGCGGAGGAGGAAGTCGTGGTCGGCTTCCAGGGCGTCGAGCACCTCGCCCAGGCTACCGGGGGTGCTCTGGATCTTCGGACCGCCTTCGGTGCCGTTGTGCGCCAGCATCTCGTACAGGTCCTCGTCCACCGGATCCGGAGGCTCGATCTTGTTCATCACCCCGTCCAGGCCCGCCATCAACATGGCCGAGAACGCCAGGTACGGGTTGCACGACGGATCCGGAGCGCGGAATTCCAACCGGCGCGCCTTGGGGCTGTTGGAGTACGTCGGGATGCGCACGCACGCGCTGCGATTGCGCTGCGAGTACACCAGGTTGATCGGCGCCTCGTAGCCGGGCACCAGACGGCGATAGCTGTTCGTGGTG
>JAFAWJ010000302.1 GCA_019242065.1 Chloroflexota bacterium | reverse complement strand
AAAGCCTGCCGGTTGACAAGGGTCCGGGCGACGTGGTGATTGGCGCCACGCTCAACACCACCGGCAGCTTTATCTTCAAAGCCACCCGCGTCGGCTCGGACACGACGCTTGCGCAGATCGTGCGACTCGTCGAGCAGGCGCAGGGCTCCAAAGCCCCGATGCAGCGTCTTGCCGACCGCATTTCGGAAGTGTTCGTGCCAGCCGTCCTGGCGCTGTCCGCGCTGACCTTCTTTGGCTGGATGGTCGCGTATCAGGGTCCAGAGCCGCGACTGACGCTCGCGCTGCAGGCCGCGATTTCGGTTCTGATCATTGCCTGCCCGTGTGCGCTGGGTCTGGCGACGCCGACGGCGATCATGGTCGGCACCGGCAAGGCCGCGGAGTACGGGATTCTGATTCGTGGCGGCGAGGCGCTCGAGGGCGCACGCCGCGTGAATACCATCGTGCTCGACAAGACGGGCACGCTGACGCGCGGCAAACCGGCTGTGAGTCGTGTGCTGGCCAGCAGTGGCATCGCCGAGGACGAGGTGCTGCGACTGGCCGCGGCGGCTGAAGTCGGCTCCGAGCACCCGCTGGGCGAGGCGATCGTCAGCCGCGCGCGGGCGCTGGGTCTGGAGCTACCGGCGGCCCCGCACTTCCAGGCGATTGCTGGCAAGGGGATTCAGGCCCAGGTGGATGGCCACGAAATCCTGGTGGGGACACGCGCCCTGCTGAGCGACTACCGCATCACCCTCGACGGCCTGGCGGACAGCGCGGCGGCGATCGCCCGCGGGGGAGGGACGCCGATGTTTGTCGCTGTTGGCGATCGGGTGGCGGGTTTGATCGCGGTCGCCGACACGCTGCGTCCTGAATCGCGCGAGGCCGTCGAGCAGCTCGCGGCGCTCGGACTCGACGTGTGGATGCTGACCGGCGACAACCGCGCCACCGCGGAGGCCATCGCCGAGCAAGCCGGCATCCAGCAGGTGCTGGCCGAGGTCCTGCCTGACCAGAAGGCCGCCAGAGTCCAGGCGCTCCAGACGGACGGCCGCGTGGTCGCGATGGTCGGCGACGGCATCAACGACGCGCCGGCGCTGGCGCAGGCCGACCTCGGCGTCGCGATCGGCAGTGGCACCGACATCGCGATGGCCGCGTCGGATGTCACCTTGATTGGCAGCGACCTGCGCAGCATCGTAACGGCGATCGCACTGTCACGCCGCACGGTGTCGGTCATCAAGCAGGGGCTGTTCTGGGCATTTGCCTACAACATCGTCCTGATTCCGGTGGCGATGGGTGTGCTGTATCCAGTGTTTGGCGTACTGCTGAGTCCGGTCCTGGCCGCGGCGGCGATGGCCATGTCGAGCGTCAGCGTGGTGAGCAACGCCCTCCGGTTGCGTGGGTTCACGCGGCCGGCCAGCGCGCAGGCGATCCTGCATCCGTCGCGGGGTGAACTTGTCCGCGAATACGCCTACCTGGTCGGCATTGCGCTGGTAGCGCTGGCGATTGGCGCCGCGGCGCTCGTGCTGGCACGCGGCGGCATCACCGTCGGCTAATTCATTTCTCAGCTGTACTGAAGAAGGAGTTCTTGAAATCTCTCATGGCAAGTACTGTTCTGAACGTTCCCGATATTTCCTGCGAGCACTGCGAGCGGACGATCACCAACGCGCTGACGCCGATTTCTGGCGTGCGCACGGTGAATGTCGATATTCCCGGAAAGCAGGTCCGCGTGGAGTACGACGAGGCGCAAGTCAGCGTGGATGCGATGAAGAACGTCCTCCAGGAGGAGGACTATCCCGTGGAGTCGATTGCCTGATTGTCGGCGCGAGCCACATCCTCACCCCTGCGTACCTTCGAGTACTTGTGTCATAACAACTACGTCTTTTCTACGAGCTTTTACCTCGAACTTTTGTTAGCAGAACGTACTACCTCTGGCACGACGACGACGGCCTGCACGTGCGACCTCACCGCCCTGGCGCCGAGCACATCTTCTCGGCCCGCTTCCATACCGATGGCACCTTTACCAACCTGAGCCGGGTTCGCCTGGAATCCGATGACCAGAACTATCTGGAAAACTACGGGCATGACCTGGTCACCTGCCACCACACGCATGACGGCATCGACGGTGTCAACGTCGACATCGAGGGCGGCACGGTGTTGACGGGCGAGGCGGATCTTGATTCGACGCCGATCAGCACGAGCGACATCTTCCTGGGCGCCGCTGAGCGATACTACAGCCACCGATGGCTATTGGCCCCAGCAGCATTCGCTTTACCAATTACACGTTGAGCAACGGCCTCGACGTGATCCTCCACGAGGACCACTCCCTCCCCGTCGCCGCCGTCAACATCTGGTACCACGTGGGCTCGCAAAACGAAGACCCGCGGCGCACCGGCTTCGCCCACCTGTTCGAGCACATCATGTTCCGTGGCTCGAAGCACCACAACCGCGGCTATTTTCTGCCGCTCCAGGAGCTGGGCGCCAACGTCAACGGCTCCACCAGCGTGGATCGGACGAATTACTACGAAAACGTCCCCGCCGAGTACCTCGAACTGGCCCTGTGGCTCGAATCGGACCGCATGGGGTTCCTGCTGGAGGCGCTCGACGAAGACGGCTTCGCCGTCGAGCGTGAGGTCGTCAAGAACGAACGGCGCCAGAGTTACGAAAACCGACCGTACGGACTTGCCGGCCAGGAGATTCGCAAGGCGCTGTTTCCGCCGCAGCACCCCTACCACTGGCAGACCATAGGCTCCCAGGCGCACCTGGATGCGGCCTCGATCGACGAAGTGAAAGAGTTCTTTCGACGCTTTTACGCGCCGAACAACGCCAGCCTCGCCATCGCCGGCGACATCGACGTCGACGAGACGCGCCGACTCGTCCAGTTGTACTTCGGCGACCTGCCGCCGGCGCCGCCGGTCCCACGCCTGCAACGCTGGATCCCGCGGGTCGACGGCGAGGTCCGCCTGGCCATGATCGACCGTGTCCAGTTGCACCGCCTGTACCTGACCTGGGCCGGGCCACCGCGCTTCGACGCCGACGAAGCGCCACTCGACGTGCTGGTCTCGATCCTCGGCGAGGGCCGCAGCTCACGTCTGTACCGTGCCCTCGTGTACCAGGACGAGATTGCCCGCAGCGTGGCGGCCAGCTACAGCGCGATGGAGATCGCCGGCCAGATCACTCTGGATGCCACAGTCGCGTCGGGCTCGACCGTCGAGGAGGTCGAACGGGCACTGCTGGCGGACCTCGCGCGAGTGCAGGACGAGCCACCGCGCGCCGACGAACTGGAACGCGTCCTCAACCGGCTGGAAGCCCAATACGTGCATCAACTGGAGCAGCTTGGCGGCTTCCAGGGCCGCGCCAATCTGCTCAATTACTTCAACGTCTTCGCCGGCGACCCGGGCCGGCTGAACAGTGACTTCGAGCGCTACCGAGCGGTTACTCCGCTCGACGTCCAGCGCGTGGCGCGCAGGTGGCTCGGCGCCGATCGCGTCCGACTGGTCATCGCGCCACTGGAGCACACGGCGCCGGAGCCCAGCTCCGTAGATCGTACGCGTCAGCCGGGTCCGAACCGGACGCGCGAGTTCCACCCACCTACGCCGCAGCGCCTCCAGTTGGCCAACCGGATCGACGTGCTAGTGGTGGAAAAGCGCGAGGTGCCGGTGGTCGCCACGGCGGTCCACCTCCCGGGCGGAGCGCTCACAGATCCGCTAACGGCGCCAGGTCTGGCGTCACTGGCTACCCGCCTGTATATCGAAGGCACGCGCACGCGCTCGAGCGCCGAGATCGCGGACGCGAGCGACTTTATCGCCGCCCGTCTGAATGTCAGCGCTCACCGCGAGTACACGACTGGCAGCACCAGCGTGCTGACATCGCACTGGCCCGCTGCGCTCGACCTGCTGGTGGATGTGCTTGCCAATCCGACCTTTGTCGACCGCGAGGTGGAGCGCATTCGCCGCGAGCGCCTGACGGACCTGCGACGCCTGCGCGACGACCCGAACGCCATTGCGGACCGGGTCGGCACCGAAACGCTCTACGGGCGCGATTCCGCCTATGGGCATCCAGCCGCCGGCCGCGTGGAGTCGATCGGGGCCATCACGCGCGCCGAACTGGTCGGCTATCACGAGCGCAGCGTGGTCCGCTCGCGTCCGACCGTGGTGATCGTCGGCGACGTGGATGCGCAGTCCGCTGCTCGCGCTCTGGATGCGGCCATCGGGACGTGGAGTCCCGCTGATCCGAGTCCCGCGACGGTGGTCGATCCCGCGCCGCGGGAGACGACCATCTACCTGGTGGACAAGCCCGGTGCCGCGCAGTCGGTCGTCGCCGTCCGCCAACTGGCGGTGTCTCGGCTGCATCCGGATTTTCTGCCGCTCCAGGTCATGAACATGGCATTTGGCGGGCAGTTCACCTCACGACTCAACACCACGTTGCGCGTGGAGAAGGGCTACACGTACGGCTACCGCTCGCGGTTTGACTGGCGCCTCGGCTGCTCGAGCTTCGTCGTCGGTGGCGCGGTGCATACCGCGGTCACGCGCGACGCGCTCGCCGAGACGTTTCGCGAGTTCCGCGGGCTGCGCGAGCGGCCGCTCAGTCAGGAAGAGTTCGAGCGAGCGCGGCTCGCGCTCATCCGCGGCTATCCGCCGACGTTCGAGACGGTGGATCAGATCTCGGGGCGACTCATTGACCTCGTTCACTTCGGGCTGCCGGATGATTACTTTGCGGGGCAGGTTGCCAGGCTGCACGCCATCGGCCTGGATGACGTCCGTCGGGTGGCGGAGGAGCATGTGCATCCGGAGCAGCTTTCGGTGGTGGTGGTGGGGGATCGAGCGGTGATCGCGGCGAGCCTGGAGGAGCTCGGCGTGCCGATTGTCCACCTGGACTATGACGCGCAACCCATGGACTAGAAGTTTCGACAGTGGCCAACTTATCGGACCACGACGCTGGAAACCACCCGGGCTAGACGGGCGGCTAGCTGGCTCTGGCCCGCACACGTCAGGGATGCAGCGGCATGACGTGGCGCCTCAGGTGGACCGCGTGAGGCGGGGGTCGGGTGGCAGTTGACACCCCGAGGGCGGATCCTGCACCCTACTAGATGAGATGACATCTCGTCGTAATAGACGACCCCGAAAGGATTTTCCCGTGCAACGCCTCGGCCCCGCTCTTTTTCTTGTCCTCAGCCTCGGCCTGGCCCACGCCGCGCCCGCCTTCGCCCAGAGCACCTGCCAGCTCAGCGGCGGCTTCGCGCAGCTCCAGGCCCAGATCCCCGATCGGGTCGGCACCTGCCAGGGCGCCGGCACCTCGAGCACCGAGCTCGGCGAAGCTATCCAACCTACGACCAACGGGCGCCTCGTGTATCACGCCGTGGACGGCGTGGTGTCCTTCAGCGACGGCACGCACACCTGGGTGCTGGATCCGAATGGTCAGGTCCAGGTCCGCAACGTCAACGAGCGATTCCCGTTCGAGTTCGACGGCGACGGCTTCCCACTGGTCGGTCAGCCTGGACCACAGATCAACGGCGCGTGCCCCACCACGCCGGTATCCGTCCTGGCGGTGGAGAACTTTTACGCCAGCCTGGTCAACGAGATCGGCGGCCAGTGCGTCAATACCACGACGATTCTGTCGGACCCGGACGCCGATCCACACGAGTTCCAGCCAACGGCGGCTGACGCGCGGTCGTACCAGGGCGCCCAGCTCGTGATCGAGGACGGTTTGGGCTACGACGACTTTTCCGACAAGATCATGGCCACGCTGCCGACGCAACCGGCGCTCGTCAAAGCGGGCGACGTGCTCGGCCTGCAAGTCGGCGCCAATCCGCATGTCTGGTACAGCGCGGGTTACGTCGACCAGATTCGGGCGGCGATTCTGGCTCAGCTGAAGCAACTGAACCCCGGCGCCTCGACCTACTACGACGCGCAGTCCGCCGCGCTCGATCAGGACTTCGGCGCGTATCACAACCTGATCAACCAGATCTCGTCGCAGCATAGCGGCACGCCGGTCGGTGCTACGGAGTCCATTTTCGTGGATATGGCCTACACGCTCGGCCTGAACCTGGTCTCTCCGCCTGAATTTATGGAGGCTGTGGCCGAAGGCAACGATCCGTCGGTGCGCGACGTGGCCACGTTCCAGGATCAGATCCAGAACCATCAGATTAAGGTGCTGGTCTACAACACGCAGACCGTCACGAACCTGACGGAGCAGCTCAAGGCGATGGCGCAGCAGAACGGTATTCCGATCGTGGGTGTTTCCGAGACGATGCCGCTCGGCGCGCAGACGTTTCAGGGGTGGCAAGCCAGCGAGCTGGAGCTGCTGCTGCAAGCGCTGCAAAAGACGAGTGGAAGCTAAACGGTCACTCCACTACGCCGGATGTACTCACAAACGGACGGTCGAGACATCTGTCCCGACCGTCTTTTATCCTTTACGAGCCTGTTGTCAGATCGTGACGACGATCAGAAGTGGATCGTGAACGGATTGTGCTTCGGATTGCGCGCCTGCGTCCCGAGGAAGATCTGATTCAACGCCGCCGGCTGACCATCCAGCTTCAGGTCCGCATGGATCTCATTGCCATCGTGCACTCTGAAGTTGACGCCGTCCTCGCCGTCGTAGGTGTGGAAGTGAACGATCAACGTGTGGCCACCGTCGGTCACGTACACGTTGTCGTCGGCTTCGAGTTTGACGAAATCGACGGTCTCGAACGTGCCGTCGCTGTGCAGCCGTCCGTCAAACACGTGCTCGGCGCCAGGGCCGTGCGTGCGCAGATGCCACCCGTCGTCGGTGTGCCAGATGTAATAGCCGGTCGGGCTCGGGGTGGTGATATTCGGTGCGCCTTCGGCATCCGACAACGGGGCGGCTGAAACCCCCGGCACCAGCGCCATCAGCAGCGCGCCAGTTGCGACCAGAGCGGCGAACGCTTTCGCCAGGTTGTGCTTATGCATGACAACTCCGTCAGACCAGGATTGTGAAACTCGTTGGGGCAGGTACCAGATCCCTACTCCTTCCACGCACCAGGTCCGCCGCGCGTGACAATCCGGTTTAGAGACGGGCGCCGACCGGGCGGCGAGGGGCTGGGGGCTCGATGCGGATACGCGCGTCCACGACCGTGGCGCCTGTCGGAGTGGCGATCACGGGATTGCAGTCCAGCTCGGCGATGCAGGGATGGTCGTCGACCAGCGCGGCGATGCACAGCACCAGCTGCTCGACCGCCGCAATGTCGCACACCGGGGACCCGCGGTAGCCACCAAAGCACGGGTTTCTCGACGGTGTCTACGGCAGCGCCATGGCCCGCGCCACGTTCCGTGTTTGGGCAACCAGTGGCACACTCGCTGCAGGTCGAGCGTCTCGCTACTGGGCGGCGGTCCTCGTCTGGCAGCGCGCGCAGAAAGGCCAGCAACCGTCCGCATCCTCGGGCCGCACGGGTCGGATATGGATGAGCGAACCGTCCCGCGTCGCGACCTCGGCCTCCAGCTGCGAGGGGCAGTGGCGCTGGCCGGCCTCGGGCATGCGGCTACCCTACAGCAGCGATTGCTGCACGTCGAAGCTGGCGCCGTCCGCAGCGAGCTGCGACGGACGCGCCATGGGCCGCCCGCGCTGGCCGATCATCGTCACCGGCCGGCCGCCGGCCTGGCCGATGCTCATGGTCTGCCCGTTTCTGGTGGTCGCCGCCTGGCTGAAGGCCACCGATCCAAAGGTATCCAGTGGCACCAGGCGACCGCGGCGCGCCATCGGCGCCTCCACGACCCACTCGGCGGACGAGCGGGACGATGCGTACTGGATGGTTTCCTGATACTGCTTGCCGGTCGTGGTGTTTTCGAAGGCGATCAGCCAGTCGCCGGTCGGCTGTTCCTGGAGTGAGACGCTCACCGTGTCGCCAGCATTGACGGTCAGGGGCACCGGCCGGGATGCCTGCGGCAACGTCTCGATCCAGGCCTGGTAGCTGGTGGTGCCGTGGCCGGACACGGTCTGTTGCGTGCCGGCCTGGATCAGGTCGTTGCTCCGTACGCCGCCAATGCCAACCCAGATCGCATCCGCTCCGGCGGGCGAGTCGGGAGCGAAGCGGGGGACGCTCCAGGTCCCGCTGACCGCGGTGAATGTGCCGCCGGTGGCCGTGTAACCCGCCCAGTTGCGCGAGTCCGGCAGCTCGCTGCCGGGCAAGCGGACGTTGCTCGCGACCGTCACCGCCCAGCGCTCGACCTGGTCAACGCCCACGACGGTCTGCACCAGCCAGGCCAGCCCACCCAGCACCACCATGGCCAGCAGGGCGCCGAGCAGAGGCGCCATCCGGTGGCGCCTGACGGGTGGCGCTGGCGGGAAGTCCGTCAGGTTGCTCGGCAGCACGTCCAGCGGGGGAGGCGGGGTTGAGCGCACGGGTCTTGTATAGAGTCTACGCATGATACGACCGGAGGGATGCCCGTGACCGCAGCCGATCGGCTGACGATGCCGCTGGGCGAAGCCATCTTTACCCAGCGCGCCATCCGCCGCCTGAAGGACGAGCCCATCAGCGACGCGGACCTTGAAACGCTCCTGGCCGCCGCCGCGCGCGCGCCGAGCGGCGGCAATCGACAGCCGTGGCGCTTTCTGGCCGTGCGCGATCAGCAACTCAAGGATCAACTGGCGGAGTGGTATGTGGACGCCTACTGGGCGCGCCGCAAGGCACGTGGCTTTTCAGGACCCGAAGACATTCCGAAGGACGACAGCTCGGGGCAGGCGGCGCTGCACTTCAGCACCAGCGCGGACACCTACGCGCGGGCGCCGGTGCTGCTGTTGGTCATCGCCGAGCAGAAGGGCGCCGACGTCAGCACCGCCTGCCAGAACCTGATGCTGGCCGCGCGGGCACTGGGCATTGGCAGCACGATCACCAGCATCGGTGGCATTCACGAGGCGGACGTGCATCGACTGCTCGGCATTCCTGACGAGATGGACGCGACGTGCTGCATCCCTCTCGGCTGGGCGGCAGGCAAATTCGGGCCGGCGCAACGCAAGCCGCTGAGCGAGATTGCCTTTGTGGACCGCTTTGGAACGCCTGGCCCATGGGCCAACGATGCCTTGTGATGAGGTCTGTATCGGCTGCGTTTCAACACCACTGTTGATTACCGGCGGGCCGCGGGCGGGTTGCTACAATCGGGCACGGTGGCATGACGCGCACAACCTGGTCTCTGGCGGACCAGCCCGCACCGCGTGTCACACGTACACGTACGGACACATAAGGTAACTGTATGCAGCGTGGGGAAGGCGCCTTCAGCAGGCGAGCATTCATTCAGGTCGCGGTTGGTACAGGGGCAGGTTTCGTTCTGGCGGCGTGCAGCAGCCCGGCACCCTCTGCCTCGCCGACCGGTGCCTCTGCCCCGGCGACGGCGGCACCAACTTCGGCGGCTGCCGCACCGACCGTGGCCAGTGCGTCGTCTGGGGCGGCGCCGGCACCTACCGTCGTCGGCGCGGTCGCCGGCGGCAAGAACAGCCAGGCCCTGCCCAACTACATCGCGCCCAACTTGCTGGCCAAGCCGGACTACGACGCCCACGATCCGCGCGTCACGCTCGGCTGGGACAACTATCCCCAGAGCCCGCCGACGTCCTGGAACAAACCCGCGCCCGGCACCGGCAGTACCGTCAACGCGTTTGCCGTCGACTATTATCCGCCGCCGACGCCATACGACCAGAACCCGACCTGGCAAGCTGTCAACAAGGCGCTCAACTCCGATTTCCGCATGACCAACGTCTCCAGTACGGACTATCCGCTGCGGATGGCGACGATGATGGCCGGCAACGATATCCCCGACATCATCCACCTGTACTTTGGCATCAACGGACCGTTCGTGCCGCCGGGTACCGCCGAGTTCGTCAAAGCCAAGTGCCAGGATCTGACCCAGTACCTCGCCGGCGACGCCATCAAGGATTACCCCAACCTGGCGGCGATTCCGACGTACGCGTGGTCGAATTCCGGCTGCGTCCTGGGTGGCGCCCTGTACAGCTGGCCGATCCACCGCTATCTGCCCGGACTCGGTTTCTTTTTCAAGATCACCGACATGTGGAACGAGAAGGTCGGCGCGGACACCACCCCGAAGACCGCCGACGACCTCAAGAAAATCGTGACCGAGCTGAACGACCCCAACCATGGCGACTGGGGCATGGGCGGCGCTGTGACCGGCCTCCACATGGGCATCCTCGGCTACGCGATGATGTTTGGCGCCCCCAACACCTGGGGCCTGGATGCCTCGGGCAAGGTCGTCCGTGACCGCGAGACCGACCAGTTCAAGGCCGCCGTCGGCTACCTGCGCGACCTGTGGACCGCCGGACTGATGTGGCCCGACGGACCGACCACCACCGACCAGCGCTCGAACTGGGTTGGCAAGAAGTTCGCCACGTGCGTCGAGGGCTTCGGCAACTCGTGGAACGACTTCTGGTTGCGTGGTCTGCAGCAGACTCCGCCGACGAACACCGACCTCATCATGCCCTTCAGCGCCGACGCCAACACCACGGTCCAGAGCTACATCACCGGAGGTTACATCTCGGCCAACGTCATGAAGCAGGCCAGCTCCGACCGCGTCAAAGAGCTGCTGCGCATCGTTGACTACCTGGCGAAGCCGTTTGGCACCCAGGAAGACCTGCTGCTGACCTACGGGCTGTCGCCGGCGGACTACACCATCGGCGCGGACGGCAACCCCGCGTTGACCTCCGACGGCAAGAGCCGCTCGCAGTACGTACCCTGGCAATACATTTCCGATCGGCCGTATGCGACGTACTACGCGGGTATTCCGAACTATGCGAAGCACGTCAATCAGGTCGAAGTCGCGCTGGTTGATCCGAAGATTGCCGTCGCCGACGTGACGCTGGGCTACTACTCGCCGACGCAGGCTTCGTCCGCGGGCAAGCAGGCGGACCAGGCGTTCCTGGATGGACTGGACGGCATCCTGGTCGCCCGCGACCCGCTGAGCAATTTCGACCAGCTGGTGAAGGATTGGCAGAATTCCGCGGGGAATATGATCAAGCAGGAGTTCAACGACGCGATCGCGGCGGCGCACTGAGCAGCGCGTCGTCGAATCACGCGAGCCAGAGAGAGTCCACCTACGGTGGAGCCCTTCACGGGTGTGCGGGGTGGGAGAACCGAGCCTGGTTGAATCTCGCTGGCCACAGCGCTTCCACCTACGGTGGAGCCCTTCACGGGTGTGCGGGGTGGGAGAACCGAGCCTGGTTGAGTCTCGCGAGCCAGAGAGATGCACCTACGGTGAAGCCTTCACCGTTGCGCGGGTGGAAGAACCGAGCGTGGTTGAATCACATGGGCCAGCAAGATTCCACCTACGGTGGAGCCCTTCACGGTTGCGCTAAGTGGGAGAACCGAGCCTCGTTGACGTGGTGAGGGCTTCCGTTTCGGTGGGGTGTCGCTCACCTGCGTGAGGTGCCACTCGACCAGGACCTGATGTCACCTTGGGCCCGCGCGGCGCGTCAATAGCCTTGGAAGGTATGTGAGTAGGCCCGTGGATCAGCATCAGTTTCTGGCGGAACGCTTCGAGGCCAACCGCGCGCACCTGCGCGCTGTCGCGTATCGCATGCTCGGCTCCACGAGCGACGCCGACGACGCCGTGCAGGAAACCTGGCTCCGGCTCAGCCGCGCCGATACCAGCGGCGTCGGAAACATGACAGGCTGGTTGACGACCGTGGTCGCGCGCGTGTCGCTGGATATGCTGCGGTCCCGCAACTCACGGCGCGAGGAGCAGCTTGGCGACGTGCTGCCGGAGACGACCACTGGTCACGCCGAGTCGGCGGACCCGGAGCATCAGGCCATGCTGGCTGATTCCGTCGGGCTGGCCCTCCTGGTGGTGCTCGACACGCTGGCCCCGGCCGAGCGCCTGGCGTTCGTCCTGCATGACATGTTCGCAGTCCCGTTCGACGAGATAGCCGAGATCCTCGGGCGCTCGCCAGATGCCACCAAGCAACTGGCCAGCCGCGCGCGGCGGCGGGTTCGAGGCGCCGCGTCCGCCGACGACATCGACCCGCCAGGCTCGCCAGATCGCGCAAGGCAGGCCGCCAGTGGGACCGGCCAGCGGGTTCTGGGTGCCTCGGGCGATGACTTTGAGATGGATCTTGGCCGCCAGCGGGCAGTGGTCGAGGCGTTTCTGGCGGCCTCCCGCGAGGGCAACTTCGATGCGCTGGTCGCTTTGCTCGACCCGAACGTCGTGATGCGCGCCGACAGCCTGGCGGTCAGCCGGCCGCGGGCGAATTTGCAGCCCGAAGTGCATGGCGCGCACGCCGTCGCCGAAGCGTTCGC
>JAFAWJ010001015.1 GCA_019242065.1 Chloroflexota bacterium | reverse complement strand
GGCACACTTGCGCGAGTCGGTTGGGCGACCGCCACGGGCAACGTGGCCCAGGTCGAGTACGGGACGACGTCGAACTACGGTTCGTTCACGCTACTCAAGGTCTATAACCAGGCGAGTGCCCAGCCCGATCAAGACATGCAGCTCGCCGGCCTCCAGCCGGGCACGACGTACCACTACCGGGTCAAGGCGTGGGACAACCAGGGAGCGCTGGGCGCCTCAGGTGACGCCACGTTCAGCACCGCCCCGGCGGGCCTGGCGAACCTCGTCGGCGACGACACGCTGCAGACTGACAGCCTGACCCTGCCCGGCGGCCAGGCCGCGGCGTATCAGTACGTCGCGGCGCAGAGTGGACTCGCCCGCGTGGCGCGTGTGTACGTCGACGCGGGCAGCACCACGTCCAACCTGCGCGTGGCGCTGTACTCGGACCAGAATGGCACGCCAGCCACCATCCTGGCGCAGGGCAACGGTGCCGGCCAGGCTGGCGGCTGGAGCGGCATCAACATCGGCCCCGTGCCACTGCTGCGCAGCACGCGCTACTGGATCGCCGTCCTGAGCCCGCTGGGGTCGGGCGCCGTGAATCTGAGACAGGCAAGCAGTGGTGGCAGCAGCCTGTCGGGCGTCGGGACGAGTCTGGCGGCGTTTCCACAGCCCTTTGGCACCGGCAACCCGGGGGCACGCTCGCCACTGGCGGCCTACGTCCAGCAAGTCCCACCGTCGGTCACCCTGACGGGCCCGCCAGACGGCAGCGTGGTGACAGGTCAGACCCAACTGTCGGCGGTCGTCGACGACGATGCGACCGTCACCCAGCTGCAGTTTTATGTCGACGGCCAGGCCGTAGGCACACCCCTGACCAGCGCACCGTACGCGTTCACCTGGACCACCGCTGGGCTGAGTGCCGCCGTGCCGCACGCGATCAGCGCCAGAGCAACAGACGCCCTGGGGCGCTCGGGCGGCTCCGCAAGTGTGAACGTGCAGGTCGACAACGGCCCGGCGATCTCCGACGTGGTGGCCACTCCGGGCCTGACCGCCTCCAGCGCCAACGTGACGTGGACCACCGACGTGCCCGCCGATGGCCAGGTGGAATACGGGCTCACCGCGAACTATGGTTTGACCACGCCGGTCGACTCGCTCGTCGACGTGCGGCATGCCATGCAGCTCACGGGTCTCAGCCCGGGAACGACGTACCACTATCGGGTGCGCAGTCACGACGCCGCGAGCGCCCTCACCCTGTCTCCGGATGCGACGCTGACGACGACCGACGCCGACTCGGCGAGCGCCTCGTGAGCCTGCCCCTGCTCGAACTCGACGGCAGCGCACTGGCGCGCGGCGAACAGCACGGCTCAGCCCTTCGCCAGCAGATCGCCCACAACGTGGCCGTCTATTACGATCGCTTCCTGCGCGAGGGCCTCCTGGCAGCCGATGAGGTGCGGCAGCGGGCAGCCCACTTCCTGCCGCTGCTGGAAACGTACGCCGACTACTTCGACACGATGCGCGGCATCGCCAGCGGCGCCGACCAGCCGCTGATCGACATCGCCATGCTCAACGTCCGCTACGAGCTGCTGTACTACCAGTACAGCGTCCTGCCCGTCGGCGGCCCAGACGGCTGCACCGCGTTTGCACTGCTGCCGGAGGTCACCCGCCAGCAGCATCTGCTGATCGGCGAGAACTGGGACTGGATTCCCGAGGTGCAGGGCGCCGTCATGCGCACCCCCGAAACCCTGAGTTTCACCGAGGCCGGGATCGTCGGCGGCAAGATCGGCCTGAACCGTGCCGGTGTGGGTCTGACTGTTAACGGTCTGCTGTCGACGTCGGACGACTGGTCGCAACTGGTCAAGCCCTTTCACGTGCGCTGCCAGGAGATCCTCGACGCGCAGACGCTCGAGGCCGCGGCCAGCGTCATCACCGGGACCCGTCGCGGGTGCTCGAGTAACTTCGTCCTCGCGCAGGCGCCGGATCGCGCGGTGGACATCGAGGCGGCGCCCGGCACCAGCTGCGGCTTTGGGCCGGCGAACGGAGCGCTCGCGCATACCAACCACTTCCTCGAACCCGATCACCTGGGGGTGGACGAGCCGCACAGTGAGCGGCGGCCGCACAGCTATTCGCGGCTGCAGCGCATGCGCGACCTGCTGGCCGCGGGGCAGCCGCTCGGTGTCGACGACCTGTTCCAGCGTTTGCGGGATCATGACAACTACCCGGACAGCATCTGCCGCCACTTGCATCCGGATGATCCGCCTGAAGAGGCGTGCGTGACGGTCGTCTCGGCGGTCATGGATCTGAACGAGGGCGTGTTGTGGCTGAGTGACGGGCCGCCGTGCGAGCAGCCGTACACGCGCTACGCGCTGTAGAACTCAGAAGTCAGAACTCAGCTTCTCCACGTTGACGAACCCGTATCTCGGTACGTCGAGGGCTTAGACTCACTGCGAATCGCTGTCAGTCGTGTCACACTGACTTCTGAGTTCTGACTTCTGATTTTCTGCCGAAGGAGACTTCGATGCAACTTGGCTTCGTTGGCCTTGGCCGCATGGGCGGCAACATGGTCCACCGCCTGGCGCGCGGCGGCCACGAGGTCGTCGCCTTCAACCGCAGCCCCGCCCCCGTCCAGGAGGCGGTCAAGCACGGCGCGATCGGCGCCTCGTCCCTGCAAGACCTGGTCGACAAGGTCAAGGCCCCACGCGTCATCTGGCTCATGCTGCCTGCCGGCGGCGTCACCGACCAGTACCTCAATCAGCTCATGGACATCTGCCAGCCCGGCGACCTGTTCGTCGACGGTGGCAATTCCAAGTGGAAAGACACCAAGGCCCGCGCCGAGCGCATCAAGGCCCGCGGCTTCGAGTTCGTCGACTGCGGCACCAGCGGGGGCATCTGGGGCCTGCAGGTCGGCTACTCGATCATGGCCGGCGGCTCGCCCGAGGCGTTCAAGCGTGTCGAACCCGCGGTCAAGACGCTGGCACCCGAAGATGGCTACGGACTGGTCGGCCCCAACGGCGCGGGCCACTTCGTGAAGATGGTCCACAACGGCGTCGAGTACGGCATGATGCAGGCGTTCGCCGAAGGCTTCGAGGTGCTCGAGCGCTCGGAGTACCCGGTCGACCTGACGCAGGTCGGCAAGATCTGGCAGCACGGCAGCGTGGTGCGCTCCTGGCTACTGGACCTGGCCGTCAGCGCCTTCGAGAAAGACCCCAAGCTCGATGCGCTCGAAGGCTGGGTCGACGACTCGGGCGAGGGTCGCTGGACGATCGAGGCCGCGATCGACGAAGACGTGCCCGCGCCGGTCATCACCATGTCGCTGTTCAGTCGGTTCTATTCGCGTGATCGCAATTCGTTCTCCTGGCGCGTGCTTGCCGCGCTCCGAAACGAGTTCGGCGGGCACGCCGTGCGGGTCGACGGCCAGGAGTCTGGCGTCCGCTCTGCACCACTCAGCAGTTGAGTAGAGTCCTGGCCCCATGGCACTTGATGTCTCCGTCACCACCCGCGACGGCGAGGTCCTGGCGACGACCGCCACGCAGCGGCCGGCGCCACCCTGCGCCATCGTCATCTTTGGCGCCTCAGGCGACCTGACCCACCGCAAGCTCATCCCGGCGGTCTTCGACCTGTTCCAGGCGGGCCTGCTCTCGAAGCACTCCGCCGTCATCGGCTTCTCGCGCTCGCCACTGACCGACGACGACTTCCGACGTACGGCCCGCGAAGGTCTCGATCACTATGGCAGCGTCATCTCCGAGCGCCTGTGGGACGAGTTCAGGTCCAGCCTGCACTACATGTCCGGCCAGTTCGACGAACCCGCCAGCTACCAGAAGCTGCGCGAGCGGCTCGAGCGCATCGACGCCGCCCACGGCACCCA
Source organism: Chloroflexota bacterium (assembly GCA_019242065.1). The sequence continues at coordinate 1,194 of JAFAWJ010001015.1, read as the reverse complement.
GGGCAACCGCATCTTCTACATGGCGACGCCGCCCGAGCTGTTCCAGACCATCACCGCCCAGCTCGGCGACGCGGGCCTCAGCCAGCGCCGCAACGAGGACAGCTTCTGCCGCCTGGTGATCGAAAAGCCGTTCGGCGTGGACCTCGACTCGGCACGTGAGCTGAACGCCTCAGTCCAGTCCGTCTTTCGCGAGTCGCAGGTGTATCGCATCGACCACTATCTCGGGAAAGAGACGGTTCAGAACATCCTGGCATTTCGGCTGGCGAATGGCATCTTCGAGCCGGTCTGGAACCGCAACTTCATCGACCACATCCAGCTCACGGTGGCGGAAACGGTCGGCGTCGAACGGCGCGGCGGCTATTACGACGAGATCGGCGCGTTTCGCGACGTCGTCGAGAACCACATGCTCCAGCTTCTGTCGATCGTGGCCATGGAGCCACCGGTGGTGTTCGAGGCCGAGCCCGTTCGCGACGAGAAGCTCAAGGTGCTCAAGGCGTTGCGCCGCATCACACCCGAGCAAACCGGCGAGTTCACCCTGCGCGGACAGTACACCGCCGGCAAACTCAGCGGCATCCCCGTCGGCAGTTATCGCGGCGAGGAGAAGGTCAAACCTGATTCATGGACCGAGACGTTCGTGGTCATGCGCCTGCAGGTCGACAACTGGCGCTGGGCCGGCACGCCCTTTTATCTGCGACACGGCAAGCGTCTGCCCAAGCGGGCGACTGAGATTTCGATCCAGTTCAAGCGCGCGCCCCAGATGTTCTTTCCGGGCGAAGAGCGGCTGGAGCCGAACGTACTGGCGATGCGCATTCAGCCGGACGAAGGCATTTCGTTGCGCTTCGGGGCGAAAGTTCCCGGGCCGACCATGCAGCTCCAGGAAGTGGACATGAATTTCCAGTACGGCTCGTCATTTGGCGAGACGGCGACCCAGGCGGATGCGTACGAGCGGCTGCTGCTCGACGCCATGCTCGGCGACCGGACCCTCTTCACGCGCGCGGACGAGGTCGAACAGGCGTGGGCGTGGGCCGAGGACATTCAAGAAGGCTGGGCTGAGCATCCCAACAACGTCCACTTCTACCAGGCCGGTACCTGGGGTCCCACCTGGGCCGATGCGTTCATCGAGCGCGACGGCCGCCAGTGGCGAAAGTTATGAGTCTTCCGGGTCGGATGTAGCGCCTCGCACGCTGGGCTCCA
>JAFAWJ010000749.1 GCA_019242065.1 Chloroflexota bacterium | reverse complement strand
TTGAAGAGGCCGTGCGCCTGTTTGCGCAGGCGCGCGCGGGCGGCGCGGTGGCCTTCCGCATCAACGCGGATCGGCCGGCGACGAAGCTCGAGGAGTTCGATCCTGCCGCCGACGAGATCCTCATCGTCCCCCCGATGGTCGGAGGGTAAGCACAGCGCTTCTGAGTCTTACTCCTTCTTGTCGGCGCCGGCCGTGAGTTTTTTGATCATCTCGTCGGTGAGCGCCAGGCGGAGGACCCGGCCATCCAGTGGGGCGAGTTTTTCCAGGAGCGGCGCTTCGTTTTCCTGCGTGACGAGCACCACCACGGCGGAGGAACCTGGCTTCAGCGCGCGGCCGAGATCGCGCACGTAGCGATCGGGAATTCCACGGTCGACCGCGTGACCGATGACGCCACCGGCAACGCCGCCGATCGCCGACGCAGCCACCAGGCCCAGCGGCCCGCCGACCAACGTCAGCACACCGCCGGCGACCACGCCTGCGACGGCGCCACCCCGCGCCGAGATGTCGCCTGGCTCGTGCGAGGTGATCTTGCCGTCCTGGCCCTTGCGGACGACCGCGATGCTCATCTTTTTGTCCATCTCGCGCGCCAGGTCGAAGGCGCGGTCGCCCTCGGCGGACTCCTCGAAGACGATGGACAGCAGGTCCAGCGCGTTGGGGTCGTTGTTGGCGGGCGAGAACTTGCCGCCTGGCGGCACGGCGGGCAACTGTTCGACCTGGGCCTGGGTGAGATTGAGCACCACGGTGCCGCCCGTGGCGTGGTTCACCGTGGACAGCGGCAGGATCACCTCGCGGGCCTTGTTCAGCTCGCCCATGCGCAGTGAGAAGTGGTTGATGGTCCCGTCATCGGGCGAGACGATCAGCGTCACGACTTCGCCCAGAAGCTGCTCGTCGCTGGACTGGACCGGTGCGCCACGCTGCAGCGCCATCATGCCCTCGGGCACATGCTGTGTCTCGATGGGGATCTGCTCGTCAGGATTGACGACGGGCATGTAGATGGGCTCGTAGCCATAGGAGTAGGACATGGACTCCATCTCCCAGGCGGCGACGACGGGCTGCGCCTCGGGCGAGGAGGCGGCCACGTAATGCGTGGACGTGAACTCGGGGAAGGTGCTCAGCTCGGCTCGGGTGCAGCCGAGGCGGACCTCGTCGCGCGAGCTGTCGGTGACCTTGGACAGGGGAACCAGGAACTCGCGGCCGTCGCCGCTGTTTTCGCGGACGACGACATTGGTGACGGAGCGCGAGGCCGGGTCCACGACGAGGTCGGTGAGCCAGCCGGCGTCGCCGTCGCTGCAGACGACCCTGGCGTCGACGGGCAGCTCACGCATTGGACGACGGCGTCGACGATGACGAAGACGAAGGTGTCGAAGATGACGGTGCCGAAGATGACGGTGTCGACGTCGGTGGCAGCTCGGCGCTGGCCTGGGCCGCCGGCTCGCTCGTCACGCGCGCCACGCCAACCGCGTCCTGCGTCGCCACGGCCGTGTACGCCACATCGTTGCCCTCTTTGAGCTGCGCCGCGATGTCGGCCCCGAGCTGCTCGGTCACGACCTCCGCGCCAGCCTTCTGCAGCTCGTCGGCCAGCTCTGCCACCCAGATATGCTCGATGACCGCCAGAATGGCCGAGCTGCTCGGCGGGAGGTTTTCTCCCAGCTGTCGCAGGCGATCGTCTTTGAACCCGGAGTCGTGCAGTTTGGCGATGACGCCGCCGATCGCCGCGCCACCGACGAGCGCGAGCCCGACCGGGCCAAAGACCAGACCGGTGAGTCCACCGAGGACGCCGCCAATCGCTGCGCCGCGGCCCGGACCCATGTCCGTCGGCTCCTTCACGTGCAGCTTGCCAGACGGGTCCTTGCGCAGCACGGCCACGTTGTCGATCGCGATCAGGCGTTCCTTCTTCGCGGCTTTCAACTGTTCGAGCGCCTGATCGGCGCCATTTTCATCTTTGAAGGCGGCCAGAATGACCTGGGTGGGTACCTGTGCCTGAGTCATTTGACGTCTCTCCTCATTCGCCACTGTCCTACTCGACGCCTGACTCAAGCCATGCTCAAAAGCTGCGCGCGGAGCTGGGTGAGCAGGTGCTGAGCGTGCTCGCGTGCAAGCTGCCATCGTGGATGCACTGGCCTTCAGCCTGACGCTCGCGCTGGTGGTCAGTCTCGTCGTCGGCGTCGCGGCGGCGGCCCTTGACGGCTGGAGGGCGGACCGCAAGGCCATCGCCCGCGCGGCAGCCTTGCTGCGCGCGCACCTCTCCGAGCGCGAGCTCGACCGGCTCGAGCGCTCGGGCGTGCTGTACGTGCCCAGTCCGAGCCACGTGGGGCGGGTGTACCTGGTGCGTGCCACCAGCGGCCATGTGACGGTGCTGAAGCATGGCGCGCCCGAGCTCGAGCTGTGCATTCGGCCGCGCGAGCTGCTACCTGGCCGCGAGCACGTGCTGGCGCACAAGCTGATGATCGAGGCGGCCGAAGACGAATACACGCGGCGGGCCAACGTCGTGTGGCGGGCAGGTCAGGCGACGCTGCTCGACGGCCGCGTGCTGTGGGACTGACCAGCATCACCTTTCTGGGTCATGCGACGCTGCGCCTCGAACTCGACGGCGCGGTCTTTTTGACCGATCCCATTCTGCGAACGTTTGCCTCGGGCCTGGTCAATCGTCAACCCGTGCAGGCCGTGGCTCAGATGGTGGATGGGGTCGATCGCGTCCTGATTTCGCATTTGCACCGCGACCACCTGGACCTGGCGTCGTTGCATCGGCTGCCCGCGAACGTCCCGATCATCGTGCCCCGCGGTGGTGCGGACATCCTCAAGCGCGACGGGTTCGAGTGTGTCGTGGAGCTCGACATCGGAGAGTCCGAGCGCGTCGGCGACGTGCAGGTGCACGCCACGCCCGCGGCGCACGACGGCTTTCGAGCCCCATTCGGACCGATGGCCGAGTGCCTGGGGTTCGTGATCGAGGGGTCCAGACGGATCTATTTCGCCGGAGATACCGACATTTTCGACGCGATGGCCGATCTGGCGCCGATCGACGTCGCGCTGCTGCCCATCGCCGGTTGGGGACCGCGGCTCGGCCCCGGGCACATGGGTCCCGGTGAGGCGGTCCAGGCGCTCGAGCTGCTCCAGCCGCGGATCGCCGTGCCCATCCACTGGGGCTCGCTGGTGCCGCTCGGCATGCACTTGCGAACCTGGTCGTACCTCACGCGCCCGCCGCTAACGTTCGCCGACATGGCCAGGCACGCCCACCCTGAGGTCGAGGTGCGCATCCTCGAACCGGGTCAAACGCTCGATCTGATGTAGGGCGGCGAAAAAAATCGGTCGCCCTACCAATGGGCCAATTGGCGCGTGACAATGCACAATGACAATTGCGACAATACCGCGAAGCCGAGCACGGAGGGCCCTCAATGACAATGCTCGAGCTCAATCTGATTGGCGTACCCGAGGTTTTTCTCGACGGGCACCCGGTTGTCTTCGCTCGACGAGGCTCGATTGCCTTGCTCGCGTACCTGGCGCTTTCGCAGCGGGCGCACCCGCGAGAGGCGCTGGCCACACTGCTGGCCGGCGACAGCTCCGAGGATCAGGCGCGGAAATACCTGAGCAACGTCCTGGTTGACCTCCGCCAGCACCTGGGCGGCTACGTCACCGCCACGCGGCAGACGGTTGCCTTCGATCGAACGCGACCCGCCTGTATCGACGTCGAAGAGTTTCGGGCAGAGCTCAAGGTGGCCCTTGGGCAGGACTCGCCCGCGGGCCTGGAAACGGCTATCCGTCTATATCGTGGCGAGTTCCTGGCCGGACTGACGCTGGCTGGCGCCACGGACTTTGAGGTGTGGCTCTTCGCGCTACGCGAAGAACTGCGAGCGCAGTACATGCAAGCTTTGCGCGCGGACGTGGATTCGAGCTTGCGACGCGAAGCCTGGACCAACGGCATCACCCCCGCCCGCCGACTCATCGCCGAGGAGCCGTGGCTCGAGGAAGCGCATCGCCAGTTGATGCTGATGCTGGCCCACTCCGGTCAGCGCCACGCGGCCATTGCCCAGTACCACACGTGCCGGCGGGTGCTGCGCGAAGAACTCGGCGTCGAGCCCATGCCCGAGACGACGGCGCTCTTCAAGCGCATGCGTGCGGCGATTTCGCCGCCGCCGCACAATTTGCCAACCCCGAGCAGCATCCTGGTCGGCCGCCACGCGGAGATGCGCTTGCTGTTTGGGCTGCTCACCGATCCGGACTGTCAGCTGATCACGTTGACGGGCATCGGTGGTGGCGGCAAGACGCGCCTGTCGCTGGAGGTTGCGCGCGCCTTTGCGTCGCCGTCGACGACGCCGGCGGAGCAGCCGTTCGCCGACGGCATTGTGTTCGTGTCGCTGGCCGAAACATCCGCGTGCGGTCCAGACGGACCCGAGCGCGGCATTCTGGCGACGTGCGCCGCCGCGCTGGATTTGCCGACGGATGGAGCAGTGCCGGAGCTGCGCGATCGCCTTGTCGAGTTCTTGAAGTCGCGCGAGATGCTGCTGGTGCTCGACAACCTGGAGCACCTGCTCGCTGGCGCCAGCGAGATCAACGAGGTTTTGCGGCACGCGCCGCATCTCAAGGTGCTGACGACCTCGCGTACGCCGCTGCATCTCGAAGGGGAGCGGGTGCTGTACGTCGACGGGCTCGGGCTGCCGACTGGTCCGGCGGAGGTGGAGGACGCCGAGGCCAGCGCGCTGTTCCTGCTCGAGGCGCGGCGAGTCCAGGTGGGCTTCAGTCTGCCTGAGGCGCAGCGGCCGTACCTGGTCAAGATTTGCCGCCTGTTGGGCGGC
>JAFAWJ010000476.1 GCA_019242065.1 Chloroflexota bacterium | reverse complement strand
CCGGGTCGTACGACCCCTTGACGGTTATCAAAGCCTGATCGCGGAGCTTCGCGATCAGGCTGGCTTGAAGCGGGGCAGGGCTGAACCTTGCCCCGTATCGTGAAAGACGAGCTGCACCGGTTGTCCAATCTTGAGGCTGTCCGGGTCGCAGTCGACGATGTTGGTCATCATGCGCGGACCCTCTTCCAGCTCGACGTACGCTAGTACGTACACGCCGGCATTGCGGTAGGCTGGCAGGTCGGCTACGCCGCGTCGGTTGACGGTATAGCTGTAGATCGTCCCGCGGCCTGAGGCCGCGACCCAGTCGACTCTGGTCGAGGCGCACTCCGGGCAGAACGGCCGCGGATACCAGATGATGGCCTGACACTCCTGACACGTGGGCAGCAGCAGCTCGCCGGCGGCGGTACCTGCCCAGAACGGCTTGACTTCCGGCAGAACAACTGGCGCGGGCGCCGGCAGCACACTATCGCTGACAGTCATGTCTAGGCGTCCTCCACTCCGAGAATCAACGTCGCGCTGGCCATCCGCGTGCCGAGCGAGCCGCCGGTGCCGTGCACCAGGGCGAGCTGACAGTCTGCGACCTGGACCTCCGGGTTGGCCTCGCCGCGCACCTGCCGCACCCCTTCGAGCACCTTCATCATGCCGCCCATGCCCGGGTGGTTGTTGCACAGCCCACCACCGTCGGTATTGACGGGCAGCCGCCCGCCCCGCGCCCGCAGACCGCCATCCGCGACGAACGGTCCGCCCTGGCCCTTGTCACAGAAGCCGAGATCTTCGATCGTCTCGACCACCGTGATCGTGAACGAATCGTAGATGGAGGCATAGTCGATGTCGGACGGCTGGATTCCGGCCTCTTCGAACGCCCGCGGCCCCGACCAGCGGGCGCCGGTGTACGTCAAGTCGATGTGCCCGTTGTTGGTGTGCTTCGGCGCTTCGCCCTGGCCCATGATCTTGACCCTGGGTCGGTTGATCTGGCGCGCAATCTCCGGGCTGGCGACGATGACCGCGCCGCCGCCGTCCGTCACCACGCAGCTGTCCAGGCGGTGCAAGGGGTCGCTCAGCATGGGCGAGCTGAGCACGTCATCCACCGTCACCACCTTCTGCAGCAGCGCGTGCTTGTTGTACTGCGCGTGCTCCGAGGCCGCGACCTTGACCCACGCCAGCTGCTCACTGGTTGTGCCGTACTCGTACATGTGGCGTTGAGCGGCCAGCGCGTACATGCCCAGCGTGCTGCTGCCGTAGACCAGCTCGAATGACGTTTCAGGACTGGTGTTCAGTCCGCGCGGCTGCTGTTCGCTGCGCGGGCGGTTCGCCAGTGTGATCAAGGCGATACTGCACTTGCCTTCGGCGATCGCCGCGGCGGCGTGGCCGATGTGGTAGACGGGCGAGGAGCCACCCACCGCCGTACCGTCCATGTAGCGCAGGTTGGTCAAGCCGAGATAGTCCGCCACGGACGTCGGGTTGCCTGCACCACCAACCACGAACAGGGCGTCGACATCCGAGATTTTCAGTCCAGCATCGGCCAGAACGCCCGCCGTATTTTCGGCATGGATCTGCGCCACCGACCGATCCGGAATCACGCGATCGGGGTGCTCGAAGGCACCCACGACGTAGGCCTTGCCTTTGATGCTCATGCGGCCCCCGTCGGAATCTTGACGTCCATCTCTGTCAGCGCCTGGACCTCTTCGAACGAGAACCCGGGCGCCACCTCTTCGATGACGAACTCCCCGTTCACGCGTCGCAGGATGGCCAGGTCCGTCACGACCACGTCCACACAGTTGACTCCGGTCAGCGGGTATTGCGTGCGACGGACGAGCTTGGGGCGGCCCTGACTGTCGCGATGCTCCATCATGATGATCAGCGTCTGTTTGCCCGCGACCAGGTCCATGGCGCCGCCGATCCCGCCCAGGCGTGGATCACCCAGGCTGTAGTTGGCCAGGTTGCCCTCCTGGTCGACCTGGTAGGCACCCAGGATGACCGCGTGCAGCTTGCCGCTGCGCGCCATCTCGAACGAGGTCACGCTGTCGAAGTACGAGACGCCGGGCATCGGCTCCACGAACTGGCCCGAGGCGTTGAACACGTCCAGGTCGATCTCGTCGCCCTCGACCATGCGGCCGTAGCCCAGAATGCCATTCTCGCCGTGGAGGGTGATCTCGCGACCCTGGATGTAGTTCGACACCAGCGTCGGAATGCCTGTACCCAGGTTGACGTAGCTGCCCTCTTGCAGCAGGGCCGCGGTGCGGCGCGCCATCTCGTGGCGTGTCCAGCTTGGCTTGCCGTTGTAGTCGCGCGGCTTGTCGGCCGCCCGCCTGGGCGCCAGTCGCGCCTGGTCCGGCTCAACCGTCTTCTGGACCACGCGATCGACCAGGATGCCCGGCAGGCCGACGCGCTCTGGCTCGATCTCGCCGATCCCGACGATTTCATCCACCTCGACGATGGTCACCCTGGCGGCCTTGGCGAACGCCGGATTGAAGTTTCGGCTGCTGCCGCGCATCTCGATGTTGCCCAGAGCATCCCCGCGGTACGCCTTGAGAAAGGCGTAGTCGACGTGTAGCGCCTGCTCGAGGATGTACGGCTTGCCGTCGAAATACCGCACCTCCTTGCCCTCGGCGACGGGGGTCCCGACACCCGTCGGCGAATAGAACGCTGGAATGCCCGCTCCAGCGGCCCGCGTCCGTTCGACCAGGATGCCCTGGGGCACCAGCTCCACGTCGATGTCGCCTGACTCGATCAGGTCATCAGCAGGCGTGCGCATGCCTGGGCGAGACGAGAAGGAGACGATCAGCTTGCTGACCTGGCCACTGGCCACCAGCAGCATGCCCCGCAGCTGACCTACCGCCCCCAGGCCGTTGCTGACCAGCGTGAGGTTCTTGACCCCCTTGTCCCTCGCCGCCACCAGCAGGCTGCAAGCAAAACCATAACTCGTCCCGAATCCCGATACCGCGATCGAGGCTCCGTCGTGGAGGTCGGCCAATGCCTCCTCGGGCGAAGCGCACACCTTATCCATACGGACGCATTGTGTATCACCCGTCTGACGCTTTGAAAGCTGCTCCTCGCGGGCTTGATAGACTGGACGCCAGGCTGGAGAAGTCGTGAGCCTCGACGCGGTCGCCGAAGGTGAGCTCCTCTGGCAGCCGTCAGAGCCGTTCAAGGCGCACAGCCGCATGGCCGCGTATATGCGCTGGGTCGCTGAGCGCCACAGCCTGCGCTTCGAGACCTATGACGACCTCTGGCGCTGGTCGGTCGACCACCTGGAAGCCTTCTGGGCATCCATTGCTGACTTCTTCGGCGTCGAGTTCGCCGCGCCGCCACGCACCATCCTGGCCGATGCAGGCAT
>JAFAWJ010000442.1 GCA_019242065.1 Chloroflexota bacterium | reverse complement strand
TCCTCGGTGTAGCCATAGCAGATCGTGAAGTAGTCCCGGTCACGCGCGAGTTTCACCATCTCGAAGTCGCGGTCCATCCCCAGGCCGACGCTGGCGCGGTCGCGATTGCGGCTGCCACTCGGGCCGGTCGTCGGGAAGTTGATCATCCCGTCGAAACCTGTTTCGCGGAAATCATGGACCAGGCGTCGGAGGTCCTGGTAGGTGGGATCCTGGGCTTCGCCGCCGCCGATGATCGGCGTGCGAGTCACCACGTTGGCAATCTCGGTATACATGGCCAGCGTAGAGGGGTTGGCATGGTTCATCGTGTGCGTGGTGGGCAGGCCCATCAGTCGGGACGTGCCGGTGTTGTACACGATGATGAGGTCCGCGCCACCCGCCTCGGCGGACCTGGCAATCAGCCCGGAGCTGCTTCCAGCGCCGACGATTGGGCGCCCCTGGGCGATCTGCGCGCGCAGTCGCGCCAGGATCTGCGCGCGCGTAAACGGTCGAGACTCGCTAACACTCACGTGAATCTCCTTTTCTTTCTGTCAATCCCGGACGTGATCGTTTCCTTGTCTTGATGTCGCTCTCACAGTGCAGCCCGTAGGCCGCTGATTGCCACCCGACGCAGGATGGGCCCACAGAGGGCTCCACCGTAGGTGGAATCGTTGAGTCTCCATTTCGCTAGATCAGGACAGGCTCGCGTGCAGCCACGCCCAGGCTGAGCATGCTGCCGGCCGCCTGTCGGGCGAAGGCCTCGTCGTTGATGTGGTGCGGACTCACCTCGACGGGAATGTCCGCACGCAGGTTTCTCCTCAGCGCACACACGAATGCCTCGTTCGCCGCCGGGTCCCAGAACGGCCCACCCGGCGCGTCGAGCGCGGAATACCCGCCCGCCGGTATCAGCACCCGTACCGGCCCCGTAGCCCGATTCAGTTTCTCGGCGATACACACGCCGATCTCGCGGCTTTCCCGAACCGACGTGCGCACCAGCGGCACGCCTGGCAGATGCATGTGCGAGACCCGCCGGGACCAGCGTCTGGGAATTCCGCCACGGCCGACGTTGATCACGTCAATCGCCCCCGGCACGATCACCTGTGGCAGACCCGCCAGTCCGGCGGCCTCGAGACGATGTGCGCCCGCGTCGCACACACCGCCAGTCAGGTGATCGGTAATTTCCGTCGTCGTCCAGTCCAGCACACCGCTGAAGATGCCACGCCGAATCAACTCCTCCATCGTCGCTCCACCACTGCCGTTGGCGTGGAACACCACCACCTCACAGCCGGCCGCCTCCAGGCGCTGACGCACGAACGTGCCGCCGCGCGTCGTCACGCCGAACATAGTCATCGCGATGGTCGGCCGATCGCTGGCGTCGCGCAGCGAAACCACGCCTTCAGCCATCCCACTGACGGCGGCCGCCGCATTCACCAGGATCGGCTTCAAAACTCTGTTCAGCCCGGCGATATCGGCGACGCTGGGCATCACGGTAGTGTCGCTATGTGAATCACGACTGCCCAGCGTCGACACGACCAGCTTTGGAAATCCGATCGGCAGCGAATCCATGATGGCGGCGCTCATCCACGTGCCGGTGCCACCCCCGATGCCGATCACCGCGTGCAGCACACCGCGTTCCAGCATCTGGCCAAGTAGCACGCGCGCCCCGGCCGCCATGACCTCCATCGCCTGGGCGCGCTGCAGTTGCTCGACCTGCGCCCCGGTCCGCTGCGCCGCGCGGGCCACCGCTTCCCGCGTGACGTCGGCCGTGCGGCACTCAGGACCTCGAATCAAGCTCAGGTCGATCAGCACGGGCGTGTGCCCGCGACTGCCAATGCACTCCGCCAGAAAATGCGCTTCGTCGCCCTTGGTGTTGAGTGTCGCCAGGATACCGATACGTTTCATCCCTTGATTCCGGTCATGACGATGCCTCGTACGAAGTACTTCTGGGCGCTGAAATACAGAATGATGATCGGTAGTGTCGCCACGGTGGCGGCCGCCAGCAACAGGTTGTCACGTGGACGACCCAGGTCTGCTGGCGCGGTCTGGAACCAGCGCAGACCCAGCGGCAGAGTGAAATTATTCGTGTTGTTGAGAAAGATCAATGGTCCCCAGAAATCGTTCCAGTGGAGGAGAAACGCGAAAATAAGCGCGGTCGCCAGCGCCGGTTTCGCCAGCGGCAAAATCACCCGCCAGAAGATCCACCAGCTGGAGGCACCGTCGATCTGCGCTGCCTCGTCGTACTCATACGGGATGGTCAGAAAGAACTGACGCATCAGGAAGATCGTGAACGCACCACCGCCTGCCGCGAACCAGAACGGCACCGTCAGCGGCAGAAAGGTGTCCAACCAGCCGATCTGACGGTACAGCATGTACTGCGGGATGATCGTGACCTCGCGCGGGAGGAGCAGGGTGGCCAGCGCCAATCCGAACAGCAGATCGCGGCCTGGGAACCGGAACCGCGCGAAGCCGTAGGCCACCGCCGTGCACGAGAGCACCTGGCCGGTCATGGCGATCAACGTGACCGTCAAGCTGTTCAGCACGAAGCGGCCCAGCGGCACCTCGCGCCAGATTTCGGCGTAGTTGCTCCACTGTGGCACCGCCGGCAGCCAGCGCGGCGGGCGCATGGTGATCTCGTCGACGTCCTTCAGCGAGCTGGACACGGCCCAGAAAAAGGGCCACACCAGGGCGACCACGAGCAGCACCGCGAGCACGTACAGGAACACGCGACCCGGCCGGACTCGTGCGGAGGAGGCCATCAGTTTTGCTCCGAGGCGTAGTACACCCAGTGACGCGCGAAGCGGAACTGGGCGAAGGTCAAACCGGCCATCAGGGCGAACAGGATCCACGCCAGCGCGGTGCCATACCCCATGTCGTAGAAGCGGAAGGCGTTGGCGTAGATGTGCAGCGCGAAGAACCAGCTGGCGTAGTTTGGCCCACCGTCCGTGGCGATGAACGCCAGCTCGAATACCGTGAAACTGGCGATGATGGCCAGGATGACGTTGAGAAAGATGGTGGGCGAGATCATCGGAATCGTGACATTCCAGAAGCGGCTCCACACCCCGGCGCCGTCGATTTCGGCCGCCTCGTAGAGCTCGGTCGGCACGTTCTGCAAGCCGGCGAGAAAGATGATCATGCGCGCACCGCCGACTCCGGTCCAGGCGACGATGATGGCCAGGGATGGAATGACCAGCTGCTCGCTGTAAATCCACTGGGGACCTTGCACGTGGAAGACGCGAAAGATCAGGTCGTTGACCGGACCCCAGTCAGGCTGGAAGACCCAGCGCCACAGCAGCGCCGCCGCGACAACCGGTGTGAGAAACGGCAGGAACATGAGCGTGCGGAAGGCGCTCGTGAACCGTAACGCCTGGTTCATCAGCAGGGCGACGCCCAACGAGCCGCAGATCAACAGTGGCACCGTGATCACGGTGAACGCCAGGGTGCGCCCGAGCGACGGCCAGAACAACGGATCGCCGGTGAAGGCTCGGACGTAATTGCCCACTCCGATGAAGGTTGCTGTTTTGCCGAGTGTGAACTGGGTGAAGGATGTCGCCAACGAGAAACCCATCGGCCCGGCGGTGAACACGACAAACCCCACCAGCCAGGGCGAGATCCACAGCAATCCCGTGAGCGCTTCCCGCTGGCTGCGACGCAGTCCATGTCGCCGCGTACGGATCGCAACGCGCGCGGCGGACTGTACCTTGCTTTGCGTGGCCATGGGCGGGCCTCAGGCGCGCGGCTTGTCGAGAACTTGCTGGACCTGCGTGTTGGCGTTAGCTAGGAACTGATCGTCGGGCTGCGTGCCCGTCAGGATCGGGCCCATGACCTGACGACTGACGTCGTTCAGCTCGACCTGGCGCAGGTTGGCCGGACCGAGGAACGGCATGCCCTCGGCGACCAGCCGGTTGTACATCGGCTGCATCGGCATCGCCTGAACCTGCGGGTCGTTGATGACGTCGGGTCGCGCACCGCACAGGCCAATGCTGCACATGACGACTCCCGCATCTTTATTGGTCATCCACTTGACGAAGTCCCACGCGAGCTCCTTCTGTTTTGACTGGGAGCTGACGCCGTAGGCATCGCCCATGGTCATGCTGCCGCGCACGCCGCTGGGACCCTTGGGTACCGGGGTCGCTCCAAAGTCCAGGTCCTTCTTCTGCTGGAAGGCGTACTGCAGGTACCCGCCGCTGATGACCATGGCCGCGTTGCCGCTCAGGAACGCGTCGTTGACGGTCCCGGCCGAGGGCGGAATCGCGACACCCCACGTGTTGTGGAGGTCGTAGAGGAATTGCCAGAAGGGTTTCGCCAGGCTGGTGTTGAATTGCGCGGTTTTGCCGTCTTCAGAGATCAAATTGGTCCCGAACCCGCGCGCCAGGCACTGCCACTCCAGGTATTCGTAGTCATTGGACTCGCGAATGCCGTACACGCTGGTACGCCCGTCGGCGTCTTTCGTCGTCAGCTGCTTCGCCAGCGCCACCAGGTCGTCGTAGGTCATCTGGTCGCCGTCCGGTGGCTGAACGCCGGCCTGTGACAGATACGTCTTGTTGTAGAAGAGCACGGTGTCCCGCGCGTGGACCAGGAGCGGCAGCCCGTACAGCGGGCCGGAGCCCACTCCTGAGGCATCCAGGCGCAACGCGGAGACCATGTTGGGCAGGTATTGGCTCAGGTCGAAGTTGTCCTGGGCGACCAGGTCGTCAAGGGGTGCGTAGACGCCGGCGTTGGCGAAGCTCTGGAAGGAACCGGAGCCGACCGCCGAATACACGACGTCGCCCAGTCCGCCGCCCATGAGCAGGGACAGGACTTTCGTGTTGTAGTCGGAGCCGGTGGGCAGCGACTCGAGCTGGACGTCGACATTGGGGTGGGCGGCCTTCCACTGGTCGAGGTGGGCTTGATACAGCTGATACTGAGGGCCGCCCTGGACCACGTTGTTGGCGCGTTCCTGCACGCGGAGGGTGACGCCGCTGGAGGCGGCGCCGGGGGCCTGATTACCGCTGGTGGCGGAGGACTGATCGGAAGATGCGCTGGTGCAGGCCGCCAGGAGCACGGTACCGCTGGCGCCTGCCAGAGTAGTGAGGAACCCGCGCCGCGAGAGTGTGCGCTGAAGCATGGCTGCCATCCCCTCGAGTGTGTCCGGAGAGGTC
>JAFAWJ010000121.1 GCA_019242065.1 Chloroflexota bacterium | reverse complement strand
GCGGCGCTGACCGTCGTCCGCATGGTCCAGCTCATTGAAGGCTTGCAGCAGCCAGGTGCGAATGCGAGCAAGAACGAGTGGGATACCTACGGGATGCAGATCTCGCGCTACTCGGCCGTCAAGGAAGAGCATGCCAAGATGTGCGAGCACGAGCTGATCGTCTTGTGGACCGACTACTTCCGGCCAGAGCACCTCGAAAAGCACCCCAACCTGCACGATGTGGTGTGGAAGACGGCCAAGCTGACCTCCACGGTCAAGCAGCAGATCAACATGGATGCTGCCCAGCAGCTGTTGGCCGGCTGCCAGCAGATCGCCGAGATCTTCTGGGACACCAAGGGCATCCAGACGAAGCGCCAGTCCTCGAACCAGGGACAGGTCGGCGGCGAACTCGTCTACCCCACGAGCTAGCTGACAGGACGTAACCGGGTGTGGCGTTCGCGGTCGAAACTCTCGAGTTCGCCGCGGTCCGCGAGCTGCTCGCGCGCCACACCAGTTTTTCGGCGGGTCACGCGCTCGCCCTCGCACTCGAACCAACAGCCGAGTTAGGCGAGGCGCGCCGCCGTCAAGCGGCGACCGCTGAGTCGCTGAAGCTGCCGGGTCTGCGGCCCGGGCTGCACCTGGGCGGCGTGCACGACGTCCGCCCATACGCTGAGCGCGCCAGCGTTGGCGGGTCGCTCGGCGCCGACGAGCTCCTGGACGTGGCGTCCACGGTCAGAGGCGCGCGTACCTGGCGGCGGGCGCTTGCTCCGCTGCTGGACGAGACGCCCACCTTGCTGGAGCTGGCCGAAGCCTTTCTGGGCGATCACCCGGGCCTGGTCGAAGACATCCAGGACGCCATCAGCGACAGCGGCGAGGTCCTCGACTCCGCTAGCCCGGCGCTGGCCCGCATTCGCGTCGAGCTGCGCGGTGCGCACGACCGCATTGTCACGCGCATGCGCGAGATCATGTCCTCTGCGCCCTTCCGCGACGCAGTCCAGGATCCCGTCGTCACCCAGCGCAACGGTCGCTACGTCATCCCGGTGCGCGCCGAGTTTCGCGGTCAGGTGCCCGGCATCGTGCACGACCAGTCGGCCAGTGGGGCGACGTTGTTCGTCGAGCCGCTGGCCGTCGTCGAGATGGCCAACCGCTGGCGAACGCTCATCCTCGACGAAGAGCGCGAGATCGAACGCATCTTGCGCGCGCTCAGTCAAGAGGTCGGCGAGCAGTCGGACGAGCTGTCGCGCAGCGTAGACGGCCTGGCGCAGCTCGACCTGGCACGCGCCGCGGCCGCCCTGGCCGACCAGCAGCGGGGCACCGCGCCAGAGCTAGTCAGCCTGCCCCTGCCGGCCGGCCAGCCCGTCCTGAGGCTCGTCAGTGCGCGCCACCCGTTGCTGTCGGGAAGGGTGGTGCCGATCAGCCTCGAGCTGGGCGGCGACTTCGACGTGCTGCTGATCACCGGTCCTAACACGGGCGGCAAGACGGTCGCGCTCAAGACCGCCGGTTTGTTGTCGCTCATGGCTCAGGCCGGGCTATTCATCCCGGCCGACGAGGGCTGCCGCGTGGCGGTCTTCGAGCGGGTGGACGCGGACATTGGCGACGAGCAGAGCTTGCAGCAGAGCCTGTCGACGTTCTCCAGCCACATCTCACGCATCGTGCGCATGCTGCGCGACGCCGACAGCTGTTCGCTGATCCTGCTCGACGAGCTCGGCGCCGGCACGGATCCGCAAGAGGGCGCGGCGATTGCCCGCGCGCTGCTCGACTTTCTGCGAGAGCGGGGGGCGTACGTGGTGGCCACGACGCACTATCCCGAGCTGAAGAGCTATGCCGAGTCGACGCCGCGCGTCCAGAACGCAAGTGTCGAGTTCGACGTGCAGACGCTGTCGCCGACGTATCGACTGATGATCGGCATGCCCGGTCGGTCGAATGCGCTGCTGATCGCCGACCGGCTGGGCATGCCGGCCGAAGTGCTGGACGCGGCGCGGGCGTACGTCGCGCCGCACGTGCGCGAGACGGAGGCCATGCTCGATCAGATCGCGCACGAACGCGCGATTGCCGAAGACGCCCGCGCCCGCGCGCTCAAGGAAGCGGCCGAGGCCGCCACCCTCAAGATCCGCGCCCGCGGACTGCTGCGCGAGGCGGAGCGCACGCACCGCGACGTCTGGGAAACGGCCCAGGCCGAGGCCGATCGGGAGCTGGCCGAGCTACGCCGTGAGGCGCAACGGCTGCGGCTGCAGCTGCAGGCGGCGCGCGGTCGCGGGCCGGGCGAGTCTGCGCGCGAGGCGATCGACGACGCGCTCACACTGCCTGGCCTGCGCGTGCCGGCGACGCCGGTCGTGGCCGAGCCCGAGCTGGCCGAGCCCGCCGAGGCGGCGAGTGTCGCCGTCGGATCCGACGTGATGGTGCCGCGGCTCGGTCTGCCGGGTCGGGTCATGGCGGTGCGCGACGATACCGTGGAAGTCGAAGTACTCGGCCGCCGCGTGCGTATGCCGCTGCGCGACCTGGAGGGCGCGACGCGGCCCACCTCGGCCGAACGGCGCGCTGCGCAGCCCGAGCGCCTGCCCACCCTGGCCGTCGCGTCGCCACGCGGCGAAGTCCCGTATCAACTCGACCTTCGCGGGTTGCGGCGGGACGAAGCGCTGGAGCGCCTGGAGCAGTATCTCGAGGACGCCTCGTTGACGGGTATGCCC
>JAFAWJ010001195.1 GCA_019242065.1 Chloroflexota bacterium | reverse complement strand
GGGTTGGCGGTGTTCGGCGTGGCGTGCCTGGCCGGCGTGGCCGCGGTCCTGGTCGGACGTGTGCTGGAGTCAACCGAGCGGGCGCGCAATCACCGCGCCGATCCGCCGGCTCGCGGCGACATCCCCGCCGAGCGGCACCACCACATTTCCGGGGTCTCCGCCCGGTGACCTCTCTGCCTCTGTGGTCACCGATTTCATCCCCTCTCCTCCGCTGCCCCAGGCAAGCCCGGCAGCGCCTGGCTCTGCTTCGATCGCTGGCGACAACCTCCACCCTCCAGTCCCGGAGGCTGGCCACGCAACGGTTGGCTGTGCTTAATGATCATTGCGTAATTGACTGCTGCTTTACGGGGTGGAGGCCGCTCATGAGCGGCCTCCGAAACAAAAGAGCACCCTACTCCGCAAACCTCAGTAAGTGTTGGGCGAGCAGGTCCGTGCCCCTGTCCCGGAGGGCAGCCGCGCAGGCGCGGGTTTGTGTGCCGTGCCGCTGATCACCACCATGATCAGCGAACTCCGCCTCGCTCGCCGCGAACTCCGCTCGGGTCACTTCGACCGCGCGATGGCGCTCATGGCCGCGTTCGCGGCCCTGGCCAGCGGCTGGGAGGCCTACGCCCAGCACCTCCGCGGCGCGTTTGCCCACTGGCTCATGTGGACTCCGGTCCTGCTGACCCCACCGACGGTCATCGCGGGCGTCGGTGGTCTCGTCAGCCGCCGCCTGGCCCACCAGGTCCTGCCCGGCCTGGCGGCAATCTCCTTCATCGATGGCCTGATCGGCTTCGTCTTCCACCTGCGCGGCATCCAGGACCTGCCAGGCGGCTTCAAACTCGGCCGCTACAACCTGGTCATGGGTCCACCAGTCTTCGCTCCACTGCTGACGTGCACAGTCGGCGTGCTGGGTCTCCTGGCCGGGCTCCTGCGCCATGAGCAGTTTGCCACGGGCCGCTGGCAGCCGAGCCGCCCGGTCCGACGCCGCGGCTGGCTTGCCAACCAGGTCGCACACGGCCGGTTCCAGCGCCTCATGGCGCTGACCACGGCCGTCTTCGCCGTCCTGGCCGGCGGCGAGGCGTACCTCGAGCACCTGCGGGGCAGCTTCAACCGACGCCTGATGTGGACACCCGTGTGGCTGACGCCGCCGATGGTCGCCGCGTGCGTCGCCTCCGTGGTCAGCTCGACGGCCGCCGCCCGCATTCTGCCGGTGGCGTCCGCGGTCACGTTCGCCGACGGGCTCCTGGGCTTCGGCCTGCACCTGCAGGGCATTCAGCGCATGCCAGGCGGGTTCCGCAACCTGCAGTTCAACTTCACCATGGGTCCGCCGGTGTTCGCGCCGTTGCTGTTCTCGTCCGTCGGACTGCTCGGATTTGTCGCCGCGTTGGTACGCCGCGGCCAGCGCACGTAAGGCAGGCGAGGAATGGCCCTCGACTCGCGCTACCCCGACGCGGATATCCTCGCCCAGCGCGGACACTGGGACGCTGCCACCCGCGACGTCGTGCTCGACCGCGTCCACAACGTGCCGGAGTTCGAGTTCTTTACTCCAGCCGAACGCCGCACCCTGGAAGTGGTGTGCGAGCGCGTTCTGCCACAGTCGGAACGCCCGACGGACCGCCGCATTCCGATCGCTCCGTGGATCGACCAGCGCTGCGTCCACGCCATCACCGAAGGCTTCCGCTATGACGACATGCCGCCCACACCGCAGGCCTGGCGGCAGGGCCTGGCCGGCCTGGACCAGACGGCGCGCGCGCTGGCTGGCGCCGACTTCGTGGATCTGGCAAGCACCGAGCAGGACCGCGTGCTGGAGACTATCCGCGCGGGTACTCCGCCTGGCGACGTCTGGCACCAGATGCCCGCGCGGCGCTGGTGGATCACGTTTGCTCTGCGCCAGATCACGGGTGTGTATTACGCCCACCCCTACGCATGGGACGAGATTGGCTTCGGCGGACCAGCCTACCCGCGCGGGTATTTCGCGCTGAACCACGGCTACCCGGAGCCGTGGGAAGCCCGCGAGGTGGGTCAAGGCACGTCGCGAGAGCTCCTGCCGCGCGGGCGTTTCCCGTGAGCCGACTTCACGTCCACCTCTCGTCCGACTGGCTGCTGGACACCGAGATGCGTGAGTACGCGCCATCGGAGCAGGTCGACTTCTGCATTGTGGGCAGCGGCGCCGGTGGGGGTGTGCTGGCGCAACGGC
>JAFAWJ010000923.1 GCA_019242065.1 Chloroflexota bacterium | reverse complement strand
TGTGCCAGTTCTGCAGCATGCTGAGAACGGCCGCCGCGTAGTACGAGTTGCCGTAGCCGACCCGCTGCAGACCCCACAGGTTGAGCCCGGCGGCCAGTAGCGCGATCGCGACCAGTGCGATTGACGACCACCCGTGCCAGACACGCGTGCCTGTGCGCTCCGCCGCGGGCGCAACGCCCAGGGGTGCCTCGACAGTGGTCATGGCGCATTTCTACGCCTTTCACCTTGGAGATTTCTTGGAGGGAGTTTTTTGGAGGGAGTGCGCGCATGCGCGCACTCCCGCGGCGACCCCCCGCGCTACGTGCTAGCTGCGAGTGGCGACCTGGGTCAGGCTCGCGGCCGTTCCTCTTTCGCCACGGGTGTTGTTGCCCTCGAGTTGAGGGGGTGACGAAGTTGTCGATCGCGGACAGCACGTACGCGGGGGGACGCCGCGGGAGTGAGCGTAGCGAACGGCGGCGGGGGGCGGCAGCCCCCTGACCGTGCGGAGCACACCAGCGGCACATGTGCCGCTGGTCAGGGTGGCGCATGCGCCACCCTGCGGAGTGCGCGCATGCGCGGGCTCCCTCCAAACGAGTGCACCCAGCGGTGCATGCACCGCTGGGCCGAGGGGCGCATGCACCCCTCGGGGAGCCCGCGCATGCGGGCTCCTACCAAAAAAACTCCACAGGATTTTCCAAGGTGAACGGCGTAGAAATGCGTCCATGACCACTGTCGAGGCACCCCTGGGCGTTGCGCCCGCGGCGGAGCGCACGGGCACGCGTGTCTGGCACGGGTGGTCGTCAATCGCACTGGTCGCGATTGCGCTGCTGGCCGCCGGGCTCAACCTGTGGGGTCTGCAGCGGGTCGGCTACGGCAACTCGTACTACGCGGCGGCCGTTCTCAGCATGCTGCAGAACTGGCACAACTTCTTCTTCGTCTCCTTCGATCCCGGCGGATTTGTCTCGATCGACAAGCCGCCCCTCGGCTTCTGGATTCAGGCCGCCAGCGCCAAAGTGCTGGGTTTTTCGGGCGTGGCCATCCTGCTGCCCGAGGCGTTGGCCGGCGTCGGCTCGGTCCTGCTCACCTATCACCTGGTCAAGCGCGCGTTCGGCACCGGCGCTGGCCTGCTCGCCGCGCTCATGCTGGCCTTCACGCCCGTGAGCGTCTCGGTAAGCCGCAACAACACCATCGACTCGCTGCTGGTCTTCACCTTGCTCCTGGCCACGTGGGCGGCGTTCAAGGCCGTCGAACGGGGCTCGCTCGTCTGGCTGCTGGTGTCGGCAGCGGTCGTCGGACTCGGCTTCGAAATCAAGATGCTCGAGGCGTACCTGGTCGTGCCCGCCCTCGGATTGGTGTACCTGGTAGCGGCCCCGCGCCGCTGGCTGGTGCGCCTCGGACACCTGGCGCTGGCCACCCTGGTGCTGCTGAGCGTCTCGTTCGCGTGGCCGGTAGCGGTGGATCTGACGCCCGCCAGCCAGCGGCCGTGGGTCGACTCCACCCAGGACAACTCGGCAGTTGACCTGGCACTTGGCTACAACGGCATCCAGCGACTGCTGGGTCGCAACGCCTCGCTCGACCTGAGCGCTATCGCCTCCGGCAACGCGGCGCAACAGGGCTTCGGCGGGCCTGGCGGCCGACAGGAAAACGGGACGCCCGGTCCACTGCGGCTGATCGACGAGCAGCTCGGGCCGCAGGCCAGCTGGCTGCTGAGCCTGTCGCTGGCGGGGCTGGTCGTCAGCGGTCTGGCGGCCTGGCAGTTCCGCAAGCGTCTGTCGACGAGTCGGCAGGCGCAATCCTTCTTTGTCTGGGGCACCTGGCTGTTGACGGCTGGGGCCTTCTTCAGCGTTGCCGAATACTTCCACAGCTACTACCTGGTCACGTTGGGTCCCCCGGTCGCGGCACTGGCGGCGATTGGCACGGTCGGCGGCTGGCGAGCCCTGTGCAACGGGACGCGGCTGGCGTGGCTGCTGCCCGTGGCGTTGGTGTTGGGCGGCCTGCTTGAAGGCCGGCTGCTGGTCCCGTACGCCGACGGGCCGTACAGCTGGCTGGCGCCGCTGGCCATTGGTGTGAGCGTGCTCAGCGCCATCGCACTGGTGGGGGCGTGGATTGTGCAGCGCTTCGACCGACGTGGGATTGTCCAGCTGGTGACCGGCGCGGCGGCGCTGGGCGTGGTGGCGCTGCTCATGGCGCCAGCGGTGTGGGCGGCGATGCCCGCGCTGGGCGAAGGTGGCGGCATGCTGCCATCGGCGGTCGGTCCGCGCGGTGGCGCGAACTTCGGCCCCGGCCGAGGCGGTCCGCCGGCGCCTGGTGTGCGCGGCGGACCAGGCGCCATCGCGGGTCGCGGCACGCAAGCGCCCGGCAGCGGCGCCGGCGCAGCAGGCGGTCAACCCCCAGCGGGCGCGACAGGCGGCACTCGTGGAGCCGCCGGCTTCGGTGGACCCAACGGTGCCGGTGCAGCCCAGGCGCCAGCCGGCGCTGACGCAGCAGGCGGTCAAGGTGCGGCCGCCGGTGCTGGCGCAGCCAGTGCGGCGGCTGATGGCGGCCCCGGCGGCGCCACGGGTGGTCCTGGCGCGGGCGGCGGCCCCGGCGCCTTCGGTTTCGGCCGCGGCGGCGGCGCCAACGAACAGGAGCTCATCGACTATCTCGAAACCAACCAGGGCTCCAGCAAGTTCCTGGTGGCAACCTCCAACTCCAACTCGGCCGC
>JAFAWJ010000862.1 GCA_019242065.1 Chloroflexota bacterium | reverse complement strand
CATCGCGAGCTGACGGTCGCCCGAGATGCGGGCGACCAGCGGCAACTTGAACGCCGTGCTGGCCAGCGAGTTCAACACCACGCCAATCCGGGCGACCTGCACGGAGATCGTGCCGTGCTCACCCAGCAAGCCGCCCAGCCCACCCATCAGCGCGGCGAAGCCGAAGGTCCGCACGCCGGCTTCTTTGCCGCGTCGCTCGCGCTCGAGGCCGATGAACAAACCGAGCGCCAGAACGAGGGCAAGTCACTCCAGGGTGGGCACCAACGTTAGTCGGCCTCAGCATTTTGCATGCCGTCTCTGCCAGCCAAGTTGTGAGCAAGCGCTGAGGTAAGAGATTTCCACTCTGGCTCGCGTGAGTACCCCATTCAAGGGAGTCATCAAGCTCGATGTCCGCGACTCCACCCCAGACTGGACGCCATACACGCTGAAGGCTGCTCCCGAGGGAGCGCCGAACATCCTGATCGTGCTCTACGACGATACGGGCCTGGCGGCCTGGTCGCCGTACGGCGGCCGCATCGACATGCCCACCATGGACCGCCTGGCCGCCAATGGCCTGACGTACTCCCAGTGGCACACCACCGCATTATGCTCGCCCACGCGGTCGACATTTCTGACCGGCCGTAACCACCATCTCAATCGCTGCGCGTCGATCGTCGAGGGTTCGGACGGCTTTCCCGGCGCCGCGGCGCGCCTGCCGGCCGAGTGCGCCACGATCGGGCAAGTCCTGCAGGACAACGGCTACAGCACCTTCTGGATTGGCAAAAACCACAACGTGCCTGAGGAAGATCTGGCCAGTGGCGGCAGCCGCTCCGAGTGGCCGTTGCAGAAAGGCTTCGACCGCTTCTACGGGTTCTTCGGCGGCGAGACCAATCAGTGGTACCCGGACCTGGTCGAGGACAACCATTATGTCGACCAACCCTCGGCACCCGAGGACGGGTACCACCTGTCAAAGGATCTGGCCGATCAAGCCCTCAAGATGCTGCGCGACCAGCAATCCGCCAATCCGTCGAAACCCTGGTTCATGTGGTTCTGTCCGGGAGCCAATCACGCGCCGCATCATTCGCCGCGTGAGTACGTCGACAAATACAAAGGCCAGTTCGACGACGGCTACGAGGCGTACCGCACCTGGGTGCTGGAGCGCATGATCCAGCGCGGCATCCTGCCCCAGGACACGCAACTCACGCCCATCAATCCCATGCCCGCGGACGTGGCGGCCACCAGCCCTGGCGACGCGGTCCGGCCGTGGGACACCCTCAACGCCGACGAAAAACGCCTGTTCGCGCGCATGGCGGAGGTGTTTGCCGGCTTCTCGGAGTACACCGATGTCCAGGTGGGTCGCATCGTCGACTACCTGGAGCGCAGTGGGCAACTCGACAATACACTCATCTTCTATTGCGCGGACAACGGCGCCTCCGGCGAGGGCAGTCCGAATGGCTCGGTGAACGAAAACAAGTTCTTCAACGGCTATCCGGATGAGCTGGAGGAGAACCTCGCGCACCTCGAGGACCTGGGCGGGCCGGATACGTACAACCACTATCCGACTGGTTGGGCGGTCGCCTTCAGCACCCCGTTTCAGATGTTCAAACGCTACTCGCAGTACGCGGGCGGTACGTGCGATCCGCTGGTCGTTCACTGGCCCAGGGGCATCAAAGCGCGGGGCGAGGTTCGGCACCAGTACCACCACTCGACCGACATCGTGCCGACCATCCTCGACGTGGTGGGACTCGGGATGCCGAGTGTGTACCGCGGAGTAGAGCAGTTGCCGTTGAGCGGTGTGTCGATGCGCTACAGCTTCGACGCCGCGCAGTCGCCCACGACCAAGCGACGGCAGTATTTCGCGATGCTGGGCACGCGTGGCATCTGGGAAGATGGCTGGAAGGCGGCCGCGCTGCACACGCCCATCAGTGGGGTCGGGGGTTTCGACCAGGATCGCTGGGAGCTGTATCACGTCGACGCGGATCGGGCGGAGTCGCGCAACCTGGCCGCCGAGCACCCGGACAAGCTGGAGGCGTTGATCAAAACGTGGTTCGCCGAAGCGGAGGCCAATGACGTGCTGCCGCTCGACGACCGGGTCCCACGCGAGTTGATCGCCATCGAACGCCCGCTCAGCGAGCCGCGCCGCACTCGGTACGTGTACTACCCGGGCACGTCACCGGTTCCGGAGGGATCCGCCGTCAATATTCGCGGTCGCTCCTACAAAATTATCGCCGACGTCGCGCTCGACAGCGATGCCTCAGGTGTGATCTTTGCCCACGGTTCGCGCTTCGGCGGCCACACGCTGTTCGTCAAAGACATGCAGCTGTACTACGTGTACAACTTCCTGGGCATTCAGCCGGAGCAAACGTTCGTTTCACCTCGACTCGCACCCGGCAACTACACCCTGGGCATGGAGTTCGTCCGCGAAGGCTCAGGCGAGCACGGTGAATCGCTGGGTACCGCGCGCCTGTATGTCAACGACGACGTGGTCGCCCAGGGGCCGATGCGCGCGCAGCTTGGCAAGTTCACGCTGTGCGGTGACGGGTTGTGCGTCGGCTACGACAGCGCCGACAGCGTGAGCCGCCAGTATCCACGGACGAGCAACAACGACAACGGCGCGTTTACGGGCGGCACCATTCTTGGCGTCGGGGTTGACGTCGGCGACAACGTCTACCTCGATCTGGAACGCGAGGCCGCGGCGGCGTTCGCGCGCGATTGACTCGGAAACGGGGCTAGCCCCACTACTATTCACACGGAGGAGCGTGACCCTCGACCAGCGCGACGACGTGCCGCTGCTGCCCACCAAGCTGGTCGTACCCCGTGGACGGCCACGCTCGGTGCTTCGCGATGCGCTCCTCCAACAGCTGAACGCGGCCACGCGGCTGCCATTGACGCTGGTGGCCGCGCCCGCGGGTTTCGGGAAAACGACCCTGCTGGCCCAGTGGCTGGCGACGCTCGAATCTGGCACGTACGCCTGGGTGTCGCTCGACGCCGCCGACCGCGACGTGGCGCGCTTCTGGGCCTACATCGTCGCGGGGCTGCAGGAGGCGTGGCCGAGCTTGAGCCTCGAGGGGCTCGATAACCCATTGGCGTCCCGCCCGCGGCTGCCAACGGCAATCGCGGCCCAGCTCATCGTGAGCCTGGCCGAGCTCGACCGCGACGTCGTGCTCGTGCTCGACGATTATCACCTGGCCGAGGATGCCGCGCTCGACGCGGAGCTGGCCTTCCTGCTCGACCATCTGCCTTCCCGACTCCACGTGGTGCTCGGCACCCGCGTCGACCCGGCCCTGCCGCTGTCCAGGTTACGCGGGCGCGGGCAAC
The DNA here is from genome assembly GCA_019242065.1 of Chloroflexota bacterium. The sequence continues at coordinate 4,392 of JAFAWJ010000862.1, read as the reverse complement.
TGCTCGAGCTGCGCGCCGCCGATCTGCGGTGTACCGCCGACGAGGCGTCGCGGTTTTGCAGCGACACCATGGGTCTCGATCTCACCGCCGCCCATGTGCGGCTGCTCGAAACACGCACTGAGGGCTGGTGGGCCGGTCTGCAGCTCGCCGCCCTGTCCATGCGCGACCGGTCTGACCCAGGCAGTTTTCTGGACTCTTTCGCCGGTAGCCATCGCCACGTGCTGGACTACCTGGTCGAGGAGGTCCTCGAGCACCAGCCCGCGGAGCGTCAGACATTCCTGCTGCGCACCGCCGTCCTGGATCGACTCAGCGGACCCCTGTGTGATGCCGTCACCGAGTCTGTCGACAGCCAGGCGCAGCTCGAGAAGCTCGAGCGCGACAGCCTGTTCGTGGTGCCGCTCGACGACACACGCGAGTGGTATCGCTATCACCATCTGTTTCAGGACGTGCTGCGCCATCACCTCCTGCTGACGTTCCCTGACGAGGTGGCGAATCTCCACGTCCGCGCAAGCACGTGGTTCGCGTGGCATGGGCTGCGCGAAGAAGCCGTCGAACACGCCGTGAGCGGCAGCGCGTGGGACACCGCGGCCGAGCTGATCGAGGCATGGATGGAGCCGCTGCGCATGCGCGGTGAATACACCACGCTCTTCCGCTGGCTCAGCGCCCTGCCCGACACCGTCCGCGAGCGACACCCACTGCTCAGCTACCAGTACGGCCTCGCGCTGGTGCGCCGCGCGCGAGCTGAGGACGCGGACACCGCCCAGCGCGCGCTGCAGGCCGCCGAACAACAAGCCATTCAGTCCAGAGATACTGCCTTGCTGGGAGCCGTCGAGCGCGCTCGCCTCAGCCTGGCCATCCAACGCAGCGAGATCGATCAGGCCATCGAGTATGGGCAGCGTGCCATCGCGGCCATTCCCAGCCATGAGCGGCAGCTACGCCTGGAGGCGCTGGCAACCCTCAGTCGCGCCTGGAGCCTGCGAGGCGACCCGCGAGCGGCGCGACCGCTCGTTCGCGAAGCCCAGCAGCTCGTGGATCAGGACACGGACACCGAACTCCGCCGGCTGACGCTGAACGCGGCCGCCCACTGCAGCCTGGCCGCCGGCGAACTGCATCGAACCTACGCTGCCGCCTCCGAGGCACGTCAGGCCATCGGGTTGACGCATTCGCCCGAGGTGGCCCACGCGTCAATTCGCCTCAGCGAAGTCCTGCGCGAATGGAACCGGCTGGACGAGGCCGAGGCGATGCTCGAGGAAGCCAGTGGCATGGCGGCGCTGGTGGGACAGGGCGCGTATCAATTTCCGTTTGGGGTTGCGAACGTCCAACTCCGCCTGGCGCGGGGTGATCTGCCCGGCGCCGAAGCTGCCATCCAGCAAGTCACCGAGCTCGTTTCAGCCTGGGACAACCGTGTCGTGCGGCGCGGGCTCGCGGCCGACAGGGCGTGGGTCGATCTATTGCGCGGTGACCTGGTGGCCGTTCGACGCTGGGCAGCCAGCGCGGAGGCGGAGGACACGACTGCGCTGCGGTACCTGGCGGATGACCGCGTCGCCGAGATGCTCCTGCGCGCCTGGCTGGCGCTGGGAGCACATGACCGGGTCGGGGCGGTGGTCGACGCACGACGCGGCGGCGCACTGGCGGCCGGTCGGGTGTGGCACGTGATCGCGCTGGACATCTTGCACGCGCTGGCGCTCCAGGCGCACAGTCTGCAGCGACAGGCGCTCGGGGTGCTGACCTCAGCGCTGGAGTCCGCCGCGCCAGAGAACTACGTGCGGACGTTCGTGCGCGAGGGTGCCGGCGTGGAGGCGCTCCTGCGCGATGCGCTGGTACACCGTATTCACACGGACTACACCGCGGAGCTGCTCAGCGCATTTGGGACGCCCAGCAGTGGGACGCCGCAGACCGCGAGCGTGCTGACCGCTCGCGAACGAGAAGTGCTGGGCTTGCTGGCGCGCGGCCACTCGAACCGAGAACTGGCCGAAGAGCTGGTGATCTCGCCCGAGACGGTGAAGGTCCACGTCGCGCGCATTCTCCACAAGCTCGAGGCCCGCAACCGTGCGCAAGCACTGGTCCGCGCGCGGGAGCTGGACCTTCTCTGAAGGTAGCCGGCATCAGGCGAGCCAGTCTTCAGCGCCACCAAAGCCGTGCCCGGCGTTCCAAGTGACGGCGTCGATCGCCTGGCCCGTCACGCCAGAAGCGTCCTGGGCAGCCAGGTGGAGGACCAGCGGAACGACGTGCTCCGGTCGCAGAAGTCGTCCGACCCGAATCCCCAGCACACCGCGCCCGGCCACCATCTCGTCGGAACCGGTCGTCCGCGTCCCCGACGGAAACACGACGTTCACCGCGACGTTGGACGACTTCAGCTCGTCCGCCAGAAAGAAGCTCATGTTGGTGAGCGCGGCTTTCGACGCGTCGTACGGCTCGTTGCGGAACGCCGGATTGCGGCCGTACCACACGCCCGGCTCGGTATCCGAGGCGCGCCCCACACTGCCGCCAGACGACACGTTGACGATGCTGCCGCGCCGGTGCTCCAGCATGGGTTGCACGAAAGCGCGGATGACTTTGAGGACACCAAAGATGTTGACACTGAACATGCGCTGCCAGTCGTCGTCGGAGGTCTCCAGCACCGCGGCTGCGCCGTGCGGGGGATACAGATCACGCTGACGCATGGCGGCGTTGTTGACCAGGACGTCGACTCGCTCGAAGCGTTCCAGGCTGGCGTGGCACGCCGCAGCGACCTGGTCGGCGTCGGTGACGTCGACGGTCAGGGCCAGAGCGACGGACGGCGACGCGGGCCAGGAGCGATCGAGGCCGACGACGCGGGCGCCGCGGGCGGCGAAGGCCTGGGCGTAGGCGTGGCCCATGCCGCGCGCCGCACCGGTGACGACGACGACGCGACCGCTGAGATCGGGGTGGGGGCTGGTCATCGCGAGATGGTAGCGGTCCCACCCCACCCGGGAGGGGGTTGACGCCACGCAGGCCGCCGCGCTATACCTCTGACCCAAGATACCCCCCCTCCCCCAGGGGGTCGGGAGAACGAGCGTGCAAGCTGACAAAAAGCAGATCCTGAACCGCCTGGCGACTATCGAAGGCCACCTGCGGGGTATTCGTAAGATGGTCGAAGAGGACGTCTACTGCGTCGACATCCTCAAGCAGTCGTACGCGGTCGAGCGCGCCATCAAGGCCTTCGAGAGCGCGCTCCTCGAAGGTCACCTGGCCACGTGCGTGCCAACCGGCTTCAAAGAAGGTCGCGACGACGAGATGATCCGCGAGCTGGGCGACCTGTTCGAGCTCTCGCGGAAGTAAGTCCACCAGCATGACCATCCCCGATCTGGCTGCGCCCGAGACCAGCGAAGTGACCTTTCCCGTCACGGGCATGACGTGCGCGTCCTGCGTGCGACGTGTCGAAAAGGCCCTTGGCCGCGTCGACGGGGTGCGGGATGCCACGGTCAATCTGGCGACCGAAAAAGCGCACGTCGTGTATGACCCGCAGATCGCCTCGGCGGCGGGTATGCGGGCGGCCGTCGAAAAAGCGGGCTATGGCGTGCGAGAGCTGGATCCCTCTCGAAGTTCGGTGGCGCCGACACGTCCGGCTTTCGGCGTCGGTGTGACGGATCAGGCGGTCGCCGCGGCTCCGCAGCCATCGGCGGCGTCCGAGTCGACAACGCCGGATGTGGATCCTGTGGAGTTGGAGCGACAGCGTGAGCTCGACGACCTCCGACGCAAGTGGGTTGTCAGCCTGACAGTCGGCGTCGTGATGATGGCGCTCACCTACGCGCCGACCAGCGTGCCCATGGACGTCCTGGCACCGGTGATGCTGATTGCCGCGACGATCGTCCAGTTCTGGGCCGGGCGTCCCATCTATCAGGCCGCGTGGACCGCCGCGCGGCATGGCGGCACCGACATGAACACGCTGGTCGCCGTCGGCACGAGTGTCGCCTACGCCTACAGTGCCTTCGTCACGCTGTGGCCGCGGGTCGCCATGCAGTTGGGGTTCCCGGGTGACCTGTACTTCGAAACCGGCGTCATCGTCATCGCCTTGATCCTGCTCGGCCGCTGGCTGGAAGCACGCGCCAAACGGCAGACCGGCGCGGCTATCCAGGCATTGATGGGTCTCCAGGTCAGAACCGCGCGCGTTGTTCGCGACGGTCTCGAGCGCGATCTGCCCATCGAGGCGGTGCAGGTTGGCGACCTGGTGCGCGTGCGACCTGGCGAAAAGGTGCCGGTGGACGGCCTCGTCGAGGACGGTCGCTCGGCGGTCGACGAGTCGCACGATCTGCGCAAGCGTCGTGTCGGAGCCGACGCGGGTGGCTCTGAAGACAAAGCTGCCGGTGGTGTTGAGCGTGGCGCCAATCACCACGTCGCCCGGACCCTTGTCAACCGGCAGGCTTTCACCGG
>JAFAWJ010000289.1 GCA_019242065.1 Chloroflexota bacterium | reverse complement strand
GTGCAGGTTGCCTACGACGATGGTCGTATCACGATTCTGGCCTCAGGCTCAGCACGTCCGAAGGCTGAATTCTGGGGGAAGGCGCAAATCGCCAGCGACAATGCCAGCATCATCGACAGCCTGCAGGCGGCGCCCGGCGACATTCTGGGGGTTCCAAAACTCGAGGCGCCGGACGTGTCGGACGCGCTCGCGACTCAGTTGACGCACGCCAATGAAAATCACACCAGTGTAGACATGGAAGACTATCGGCCGAATTCCGTTCGGCTGCGAGTTCAGGCCCCGTCCGCCGGCGTCGTGGTCCTCAAAGACAGTTTCTTCCCGGGATGGCAGGCGACGCTCAACGGGGTGTCGGCGAATGTTGTACGGGTCAATGGCATCGTCCGCGGAGTGATTGTGCCCCAACCGGGTGATTATGAAGTGGAGTTTGTCTATCGGCCTACCACGTTTGTCGCCGGTGTATGGCTGAGCATCGCCGTGCTGTTGCTGCTGATCGCCTCGCTCGTGTGGGATCTCCGCCAGCGTAGAGGTGAACATCTCCGGTCGATTCCCGCGATGCCGGTCGGCGCGGACGTGCCAGCGTGAAGCTGCTGACCCCGCGGAGCCCCGTGGCGCCCGATCCGCTCGACGCTCAAGGTGTGGCGGCGCGGTCCAGGCAGTCATGGACGTTCCTGCTGTGGTTGGCGCTGCCGCTCGTCTTCTACCTGGTGCCGCTGGCGTTGGGGTACGCCTGGAATTCGCTGAGTGAGCAGCACAATGTGCTCGATCCGCCGGAAGGCTACTCCGGCCGCCTGCCGGACATGCGCATCACTGTCGAAGCGTGGGGCGCCAGTGTCCTGACGGTACCGTTGCACGCTCGACTGCACGAGTACCTGAGCACACTCCAGATTCCACTCTGGAACCCATACCAGGGTCTCGGCGAGCCGTATCAGGCCCAGGGCGACGGGAGCCCGTATTTTCCACTGGAGGTACTGCGGTCAACGCTGCCGTACTCACTCAGCAACTACGTCAGCGTGCTGAGCTACTACCTCTCAGCGGTATTCCTGTATTTGTTGCTGCGCGATCTGGAATTGGGCGAGGGGGCGGCGATCGTCGGCGGTATGACGTGGGTGCTGTCCGGCGCGCTCAGTCTGCACCTTGCCCGACCGGAGATCAGCGACCAGGTGGTGATGTTTCCGGTGCTGTTCTGGGCTGCGGCGCGCGCCATGCGCACCCGTACAGCGCGGGACTACGTTATCTTCGCGCTCGTCACGGGCCTGAATGCCGTCGCGGGCCATATTCAGATCGCGATGATCGGCAGTGTGCTGCTGGTGGCTTTCGTGCCGGTCTACGCCGCGACGGTCAGCGTCGGACCCAGGGCCTGGATTCGCACCGTCTTGACGACCATCGGGACGTTCGTGCTGGGCATCGGGCTGGCTGGTTTCTATGTGCTGCCGCTCGCGGAGGGTCTGCGGGTCAGCTACAACAAAGACCCCAATCTGCTGTCGTTCATTTCCACGCCGTTTGCGAACGTTGTGGCGTTTTTCTTTCCAATCCTGTTCGGCAATCCGTTCAACAATGGCTGGCTGCCCGGAGACGACACGCAGACGGCGAGCTGGGAAAACCTGTATGCCTACGTTGGTACCGCGGTCCTTCTGATCGCCGCCTCGGGTGCCGCGTGGCTCGTCAAGCGGACACCCGGTCGGACCATGCATGCTTTCTTCCTGATTGCCGGTGTCGTCTTGACGATGCGCTACATTTCCGCGCCACCGTTCGCCAGCATTGACCTCCTGCCGATTCTCGGCCGGCAATCGCCCAAGCATGGCACGGAGTTGATGGCATTCTGCTTCATCATCGCGGCTGCTTTTGCGATCGATCGATGGCAGCGCCTGGATAGCCAGTGGGTCAAATGGATCCTGGTTGGAACGCTGCTGTACTTCGTTGGCTCACTGTTTACGTTGATTGGCAGGCAGGGTGGCTTCGGGCAGATGCACGCCGACTCGGCGGTTCGCTTCACGTCGGCGACGGCGGTCATCGTCCTCGCGGTGCTTGGAGTCGTGTGGGCGGCGCGCAACTGGAGGCGCCTGTCGCCGCAGGGCGCCACCATCCTGCTCGGGGGTGTGCTAATTGGCGAGCTGAGTATCTATCTGCCACTGGGCAATAGCAGTGCGCCCTTCCTGTACGCCCGGCTGGTCCTCTTTGGGCTGATGATCGGCGCGAGCCTCTTACTTGCGCTCAGGATGCGGTGGGCGGCGGCCGGGGTATGTGGGCTGATTGTGGTGGGCTATGGTCTGCTGATTGCCCTGCCGGACATAGGACTGCCGCGCGCGTTCGACGTGGACAGTCCGCCGCATTTCATGCAGTGGCTGAGGAGCAACGCCGCTGACGACTATCGCAGCTTTGGGGTTCCGCCAAACTTTTCGTCCATTGACGCCGTGCAGGATCTGGCTGCGGTGGGGCCGCTGGCACCTCAGGACTTCGACAATTTTGTGCAAGTCGTCGGTACGCAGGCCATTATCAGCCGATACTCAGACTCCACAACCTTCACACTCGCGGGCCTGTATGACTTCACGCTCGATCGTTACGCGGCGACAAAGCCGGTGTTTGACTGGGTCGGTGTCAAGTATCTGGTGTTGACGCGCAATTACTTCGACGCGAACGCTGAACAGACGTTGCTAACGCGTGGCGACGGCCTGCACGAAGTCTACAAAGACGATAACGCGACCATTCTGCAATCTGACAATGCGCAACCAAAAGCCGAATTCTGGCAGCGGGTCAGGTTCTCGGCGAACGAATCCAGTACGCTCAGCCTGCTGGCGTCGGATCCAGGCTCCATTCTCGGGCCGCCGACCGTGGAGCTAGCATCGGTCCCCGCGGAGTTGACGGACGAGCTGCATGACGGCGACACGACGCCAAGCTCAGTCACGGTAGAAACGTATCGTCCGAATTTCGTGGCTCTGCACTTCGACGCGCCGGCGGCTGGATTGGCCGTGTTGAAGGACAGCAACTTCCCAGGCTGGCAGGCCACACTGAACGGCCAGCCCGCGGATATCGTGGGGGTCGATGGCATAGTGCGCGGTGTCTTTGTCCCCGGCCCGGGCGAGTACGAGCTGACCTTCGCCTATCGACCGGCGAGCTTTGTCCAGGGAGTCTGGCTCAGCGCCATGGTCGCCATCTTGCTGGCCGGGGTCTTCGTCTGGGATCTTGCCCGGCGCCGCGCAGGTGCTCGCAGATGAGCGTGCAATCCATAGCCCCGATCGTGCTCTATGCGCTTGCCGCGGTCGGCGTGGTGATGCTGGCCCTCGGACTTCTCCAGCCCGCCTGGCGCTCCTTGCGGGTTAGCGCCCAACGCGAGACGCTCTCCACATCCGCCGAACAGACGCTTGGCGTGCCGACGTGGGCCGTCGTGATCGGTGGGCTGCTGGCCCTCGCGACGCTGGTTCTGTTGGGACAGGCATACTTTGGCTTACCCTCGCCGCGACCGCCGGCTCAAAACGACACCACCGCTCCGGTTGCCAACAGCGTGCTTCCGGACGCCAGCCGCCCAGGCGTGACAAACGCCTGGTACGTCACTACCGCCGCCAATCCAGGGCCTGGTGGTACGCTCGACGTGGGACCCGCCAACAAGCCGGTGCAGGTGTCTGCCCTCGACCTGGTGCTGAATAGCTCCAGCCACAGCCTGCTGAAGGTCCAACCTGATGGTCAGCTTGTCACGTCCGAGGCCCAGGAAGGCGATCGCGTATGGCTGCCGAATGCGGGCCTCTGGGACCAATCGAATCAGAAGTTCCAGGGCATCGCCGCGGTGTTCAGCGCCGGGCGCTGGGGCCTCGACATGACAGGCGTCTCCGCCGCGAACGCCAACAGCGACTTCAGCGCGGGGGACGCGACCAATCCGCTGCCGAACTATACGATCACTCCGGCCGATGCGGGCTACAGCGTCACGCGGATGACGGACGACGACGGCCCGTTCGTCAGAGTCCAGGCTGCGCGCGACACCGCCTTTCTCCAGATCAACGGCGGACCGCCAATCACCACGCTGGATGGTGTCCCGGTCACGGTGCGGGGAATCATTCGAGCCCACACTTCCGGTCAGTTCAACATCAGTGTGTGGGATGTGGTCAGTGACAGCGGCAAAGTCAAGTCGTTCACGAATCGCCAGCCTGCCTCTGAGGACTGGACCACGCTGTATGCGCGGGCCCAACAGGTGGTGTACCCCTCGCCGGACGACTATTTCTCGATCGGCATCGTGGACATCAAGGCGGGCGACTGGTTCGACGTACGTGAGCTCAGCGTGTTTCTCGGTGCGTTCTAATGCGCGTATCGCCGCCTCCCGTCGTCCCTCCGGCGGTCGAGCTCCAGATCCCGACTGGCACTGAGGCGCACGGCGGCGCACGCCGACGGCGGAATTTCCTCGTGGTCCTCGGCGCGGTCGTGGCCCTGTATGTGGCGGGGTATGGCTTGTTGTTGCGCGACGCGAACTACCTGCCATACGTGACCGACAACAACGAGTCATTTTCTGTGTTGATGCACGCTGCGAACCTGTACCACTTCGGCGTCGGCCAGAGCTTTGGGCTCACTGACGAGGCGTTCAGTCCGGATCCGGCGGCGCACCCCTACGTCTACACGCACGGCGGCAACTTTCCGCGGCTGTACGGCTTCTTGCTGTATGTATTGGGCGCTCGGACCATCGAAAGTCAGATCACAATCGCGACGTTTACCATCGGCACGCTCGGTCTGGCGGCGTTGTTCACCTATTTCTACCTGGCCGCCGGTCTGCGGTTTGCGACGCTGGCCGCGCTGGTGTTTGGCACCGATTATCTGTACTTCGCCCAGTGGCAAGTCAACAGCTACCGGGTGTGGCACACGGTCTTTTTCTTCACCGCGCTCCTGCTGATTCATGGCGTCATGAGATCGAAGCGGCGCTGGCTGTGGTACGGACTCACCTACTTCAACTTCGCCTGCCTGGTGTACTTCGACTTCACGTTCGCGGTCTTTCTCGCCGTCGTCGCCGCGCTGTATACGCTCGCCCTCCTGCGCCGCAACCGAGGTGTCTTGTTGGGGGTTTGGGCGGCGCAGGCGCTCGGCGCGGTGACCAGCATGGGCGTCCTGGTTGCGCAGGACATCGCATATCTGGGCCTGCCGGCGTTTTTGCAGGACATGACGCAGACCTACCTGGTCCGCAACAACGAGGTTGGCGACTCGGCTGACGGCATGCGATCAATCGACCAGCTGACAGCTTTTTATGCGAGCCACCACGTGGTCTTCTGGCAGCAGTT
>JAFAWJ010000204.1 GCA_019242065.1 Chloroflexota bacterium | reverse complement strand
TCGTCGGTGGAATACGAGGTCCTGCGACAACTCGCTGTGGAACGCGAGCCAATCAGCGTGACACAACTCTCGCGGGAGATGGAGCCGGCCACGCGTCGGGGTGTGGTCATTGAAGCCATCGAAGCGCTGCGCCGGCGATCACTGGTGGAGCGCGGCGACCAGGGAGCAACCTTCACGCTGCAGTCGATGGTGCTCGAGCACGTCACGGAGCAGCTGGTGGAGACCGCTGCCGACGAAATCACGCGTGGCGAGCCGGTTCTGCTCGTCGAACTGCCGCTCATCAAGGCACAGGCGAAGGACTACGTGCGGCTGACGCAGGAACGGCTTATCGGAGAGCCGATCCTGCAGCGGCTGAATGCCGGGCACGCCCAATTAGCCGCAGAGCATCGGCTGGTCGCCTTACTGGACCGATGGCGTGATCGGTCCTCGGCGGAGCAGGGCTATGGTCCCGGCAACGTCGTCAACCTGTTGCGCTTGCTACGAGGTGACCTTCGCGGACTTGACCTTTCACGGCTCACGCTTCGGCAAGCTTACCTGGCGGAGGTACATGCGCAGGACACAAGTCTGGCTGGTGCACATCTCTCCGAAACCGTATTGAGTGAAGGGTTCGACTATCCCTCCCCCATCGCTATCAGCGCGGATGGCGCCTTGCTGGCGAGCGGCACGTCGACTGGCGAGCTGCGGTTGTGGCGGGTTGCAGATCGGACCCTGCTGCTCTCGGTCCATGCGCACATCGGCCCGACATGGGGTGTGGCCTTGACACCAAACGGGCGCCTGGTTGCCAGTGCCGGCGTGGATGGCATGGTCCGGCTGTGGGACTCCTCGAGCGGACGCTCGGTGGGAACCTGGAATGGACACACGGGCGAGGTACGCGGCCTGGCGCTTTCGGAAGATGGTCGGCTCGTGGCCACTGGCGGAGTGGATGGCCTGGTGAAGCTGTGGGAGGCGCCGAGCGGGAGGCCGCTGGCTGCTCTGCGAGGGCATGCCGGCGTGGTGTACAGCGTCTCCCTGCAGGCCGATGGGCAAATGCTGGCCAGTGGAGGCGGGGACGGTACAGTACGGCTGTGGGCGGCGCAAAGCGGGCGGCTGCTCGGTACTCTTCAGGGGCACCGCGGCCTGGTCATGGGAGTTGCCCTCTCGAAGGATGGCCGGGTGCTAGCCAGTTGCGGTGCCGACGCCACCGTCCGACTGTGGGACCCAGCAACCTGCCAGCCCCTCGCCGTTCTCCACGGACATGCCGGGCTGGTGTACGGCGTGACGCTTTCAGCTAACGGACGACTCCTGGCGAGCAGTGGGTTCGACGCCACCGTCCGCGTGTGGGATCCATCGACCGCTCGGCTCCTGCGCAACCTGCTGGGGCATACCGGCCTTGTGTATGCCGTAGCTTTCTCGGCTGACGGGCAGCTGCTAGCGAGTGGGAGCTGGGATGGGACGGTACGGCTCTGGGAGCCGCTGAGCGGCCGGCCACTAGCACGTCTGCAGGGACAGACTGCCAGTACGCGCGGTATGGCACTTTCGAGCGACGGGCGGCTTGCCGCTAGTGGCAGTGCAGACGGAACGGTGCGTCTCTGGGAGCCAGAAACAGGCCGGCTGCGGGGCAGCTTGATTGGACACCGGGGTGTGGTTTATGGTGTCACATCCTCCGCTGACGGAGCAATTCTGGCCAGCGGAGGCCTCGACGGCACCGTCCGAGTGTGGAGCTCAGAAAACGGGCAAATGATCGCGAACCTGCAGGCGCACACCGGTATGGTCCTCGGTGTTGCACTGTCCGGTGACGGGCAACTTCTGGCCAGCGGCGGCACGGACGGGTTCGCGCGGGTGTGGGAGCCGAAGGGCGGTCAGCTGCTAGCGACCCTCCAGGGTCATACAGGTCTGGTCTATGGAGTTGCGCTGGCACAGGACGGCCGCCTCCTGGCAAGCGGCGGCGTCGATGGCACCGTGCGTCTGTGGGAGCCCAGGAGCGGTCAGCCCCTGGCGACGCTCTTGGGACACTCGGGACTGATCTACGACCTCGCGTTTTCCCATGACGGGCAACTCCTGGCCAGCGGCGGCTTCGACAGGACGGTACGACTCTGGGACTCGAGCACACGCCAGCTCATCGCGGCGCTACATGGACACAGCGGTGCGATCTACAGCGTGAGCCTTTGCGCGGACGGTCATCTGGTCGCCAGCAGTGGTGGGGACGGGACCGTGCGATTATGGGAGGTGGCAGGCCGTCGACTTCTGGCGACGCTCTACAGCCACAGCGGTATTGTCTGGGGAGTTGAGCTGAGCCAGGATGGGCGACAGGTGGTCAGTGGCGGCGACGACGGGAACGTTCGGGTGTGGGACGTTCAGACTGGGGCCTGCCTGCGGACGCTCAGCATCGATCGCCACTATCAACGTCTGGATATCACGGGCCTGACCGGAATCACCGACGCCCAGCGGTCGGCGCTCCTGGCGTCAGGTGCCTTCGACACCTCGGTCTAGTCCGCCGCGGCGCGGCATGCTGACCTACTGGTCGGCGAAGATGTCCTCCGGCATTGCGCGTCGTGACCGAGACGTTCCTCTCATTTAGTTACGTTCGCCTCCTTCAGGAGCAGGCACCAGTTGCAGCGTCGTCGCCCGAACTTGAGGACTCACCATGGGCTCCACGTACGACGCTTCGATGGGTGTGTACTTGGCTCGATACGCAGCGTCGATCTGTTCGTCGATGCTCCGGTCAGCATTGACGAACGTGACGTCTTTGTCGACGCCGCCGGCGCGAATGTGACCTTTGTGGTGCGCCTGCGCCCTGCGAAACCACGCCGCGCCTGGTCCCTTCCAGGACCGGATAAACAGGTTGTCGCCATTGCGGACGACCCAGACTGTCACCAGCTTGCCGGCTGAGCCGTCGGTGGGTAGTGTGGTGAGTTCCAGTTCGTCGGCGGCGCCGACCTTGTCGAGTTCAGCGTTGGTCCAAGTGCTCATGATGCTCTCCTTTGGGCCCTGATACTCCGGCACGACGAAGCATCAGCCGAATTCCGCCCGATTTTCGTGCACGAACTGGGCAAACGGGCGCGGGGGGCGGCCGGTGATCTGCCGGAAGGTGTCCGTCGTGTAGTCGTTCTCACCAGCCAGGATCGCCCACTCGCGCGCGATCAGCAGCTCAGCTTCCCCCGCCGGGACTCCGCCCGCGGTGAGACGTTTGAGCATTTCCCGCTCGGACGCGACCTGGAAGGTCACTGGCTCCCCGAGTTCCGCCGAAAGCACCTCGAGCGCATCCGGCCACGACATGCGAACCGGTCCAGTCAGGTCGTGGTGCGCGCCCCAGAGCGCCGGGTCGGTGAGCACGCGCAGCCCAGCCTGCGCCACGTCGCGGTGGTCGATCAATGCCGTGCGGCCGCTGTCCGCGAGCCCGGTCCATGTTCGCGTTGCGCGAATCTCGCGCGCCCCTGAGAGCACGGACGCCGAGAAGATCGCGGGTCGGATCGTCGAGTATGGCACTCCGACCAGAGAGGCGAACTGATCGATGCTGTAGTGGGCTCGCTGGTTGATCCCAAGAGAATCGGGCGAGGTGTTCAGGACTGAGAGGCGGGTGACCTGCTCGATCGACGAGATGTTGGCGGCGACACCAATCGCGATCCGCTGGAGGACACCCTCTATCCCGACCGATCCCATCGCGATGAACACCACGCTGAGGCCATCAAATGCCTTCGAAAGGTCGTGCGGCTCTTCCAGGCGCGTGAGGCGGATGTGCAATCGGTCAGGTTCGCCGAAGACGCGACGCGCCTTATCGGGGTCGCGAACGAGCGCGGTGACCGCGTCACCACGCGCGAGTGCTCCGCGGACGATCTCGCTGCCGACTCGGCCTGTGGCGCCAATAACGGCGGCGTTCATCGGACGACCATGAGCAGCCCCGGTTACTCCGCTGCGCTGCTGGCGAACGCCTCGGCGAAGGGCGTACCGGCGAAGTGTTCGCCTACGAGCCGAGACAGCATCAGCAGTTTGGTGCGCGGTCGGTAGTTGACCACGACGTGCTGTGTCTGCCCCGTCGCGTTGAACGTAATCAGGACGACATTGCCGACCGGCTCGCCGCCCACCCAGGCGGTGTAGTCCTCGAGGAACCGAGTCCCGTTGACTGGCCCGGCGTAGTGGAACTCCTGGCGCTCGTACAGCTTGCGGACGTACGCCACCAGGCTCCGCACGGCGTCGGGGCCCTGTACAGCACCGTTCATCATCGATCCTTCCAGTGTGACGTCGTCGGCAAGATTGCTCAGCCAGGCAGGAGAGTAGTTTGCGAGGGCTGGGTTGGCGGCGGCCGACAGATAGGTCGGGGTGATTCGCTCGCCAGGTTTCGTGCTATTCGTGGACATGGTTCCTCGTCCGATCTGGGCGCATGGCGGGCAGTCGCAGTCCGTGCAGTGCGACATCCTGATTGTGAACGTACCTGTTCAATTGTCTGAAATGTTCGCGGCTCGCTCGGGATCTCGCCCGTCGCGGCTATATTGCATGCTTTAATTCTGACCACATCGTTCGATCGACGCACCGGTCATGTGAATCGGTCCGGGTCGTCTCTTGGGCTGACCAGGACGGTCCTTCTATGGAGGGACGCCGCATGACAGGTCCCTCTTCAGGGGCCATCGTTCGAAACAAAGAGAACGTCAGTCGTCGATACCGAGTTGTGGGTCCAGGGCGTCGCGCGCGAGCCGCGAGATTCGGCCAAAGTGGATGGTGGATTGTCCGTATCGCCGTTCGGTCCCTCCTCGACCCCGGTCAGCATCGACCCTTCGAATACCTGCGCTGGATCCTGAAGTCAGTATGGACGACTGACGTTGTCGTTCTTTCGAACGAGTCTCCGGATACTCCCATTGCTTCTGCGGATTTCACTCCGATAGTTGGTACCCAAGCGCGTGACTGGATCAAAGCTGTGGGTACCAGGCAAAGGGTTCGAACCCGACAGAAAAGGAGACAGTAGCCCATGGCAACGCAAATGGCCACGGCGGCCGAATCAGAACAGGACCCGACGGTACAAGACAAGATTCAGCAGCTTCGGGATCTGTTCGCCGACGCGCCGGAAGTCGGCAAAAGGGCACTGGAGAATGTCCTCAGTTCGCTGACCGCGGAAGCATCAGCGCCCCCACCGCCCATGGTAAGTGCCGGACGCACCGGCAGCCGACTCGGCCAGGTTTCGGAACTGACCCTCATCGTCCCCTTGGCCCCCGGCGGTGCCCAGCGGCTCCGCACCTTCCTGCGATTGCTGCACGGGAACCTGGCGCCCGGCGTGGACCCCATTGGCACCGTCCACGACATGCGTTTTGTGTTCCTGGACAACGATACAAAGATGCTCTTTGCCACCACCTACGATGGCGACTGGGACGCCTATATCGACGACTTTGCGACCAAAATTCCCGACTACCTGGACATCATCGATTCAGCGTGGGAAGGTTGGCCAGGCATTCGCAGTCCGGAAGCCAAAGACTACCTCGCCAGGTATCAGGTCAGCGCCGAAGGCTGGTATGTCGCACATCCGGATCTGACGGTCGCCGAGACGCAACGACTGAAGCGCAACGGACAGGCCCTGGACGAGTTCCTG
>JAFAWJ010000133.1 GCA_019242065.1 Chloroflexota bacterium | reverse complement strand
CGCTGGCTATCGAGCTGGCGGCAGCGCGGGTGAAGCTCTTGACGCCGGCAGCGCTCCTCGCACGCCTTGACCGCAGCCTGCCGCTGCTCACGGGCGGTGGCCGCAGCGCGCCAGATCGCCAGCGGACCCTGCGCGACGCGATCGCCTGGAGCTTTGACCTGCTGAGCTCCGCGGAACAGGCGCTCTTCCGCCGGCTGGCCGTCTTCGTCGGCGGCTGGACGCTGGATGCCGCCGAAGCCGTTTGCGACCTCGACGGTTCAGGCGACGTGCTCGACGTGCTCGCCGCGCTGGTGGACCACAGCCTCGTAGGTGCGGGACCGGGAGCGAACAAGCAGCCACGCTTCACGATGCTGGAGACCGTGCGTGAGTTCGCGCTGGAGCGCCTGGAGGCCTGCCACGAAGCCGAAGACCAGCGCGAACGCCACGCAGCCCACGGCCTGGCGCTCGCGCGGGCGGCCGGCTCGGAGGTGTACGGGGCCGGGCAGCTCGCCTGGCTCGAGCGGCTGGACCAGGAGCACGCGAACCTGCGCGGAGCGCTGAGCTGGTACCTGGAGCGCGACCCGCGGTCGGCCGCCGACCTCGCCGCCTGTCTGTGGCAGTTCTGGCGGCTTCGGAGCCACTACACCGAAGGACTGGACTGGCTCAACCGTGCTCTGGCGGCCGCGCCTCACAAAACGGTGGCCTGGGCACGGGCGTCGCTCGGGGCCGGCGTCCTGGCCCGCGACCTGGGCGATATGGCCGTGGCGCATCCGCACCTGATTGACAGCCTGGCCTGTAGCCGAGCCGTAGGTGAGCCACCGCTGGTGGCCTTCGCCCTTCGCGAGGTCGCGGGATGGCACGTGCATCGGGGCGAGGTCACGCCGGCCAGGCCGCTCTTACGCGAGGCACTGCTGTTGGCGCGTTCAGTGGGCGACCGTCGCGGAATGGCGGGCGCGCTCATGTTTCAGGCTCAGGTTGCGACCCTCGGCGGCAGCAGACGCCGCGCCTGGGTGCTCAACCAGGCGGCTCTCGCCGCCGCGCGCGAGGTTGGCGACCGCTGGCTGATCGGCGCGATCCTGCTCCAGCTTGGCACACTGGCGGTTGACGCGGGTGAGGTTCAATTGGCTCTGCCGTTGCTGGAGGAGGGCCTGGAGGTTTCCAATGTGCTGGGAGTGCCCACCCGAGCCGGGCAGTTCCACTGGCAGCTTGGGCGGATCGCGTTGATGCACGGCGAGCTCGACCAGGCCGTGCGCCTTCTGGAGGCGTTGCGGGTCGCCGCCAATCAGCGCCAGTCGCCGCGTGGCATCGCCGCGGCACTGGTGGACGCCGCACGGGTAGCTCGGGCGCGCGGGACACGGACGCAGGCTGTGGACATGTTGTGCGAGGCGCTCAGGCTACGCGACGCGGTGAGCGATCGGGTGGGGAGTATCGAGTGCCTCGAGATGCTGGCGGCGGTGGACGCCGGAGTCGAGCCGATGCACGCGGCCTGGCTGCTGGGCGCAGCCGCCGCTGGTCGACGCATATTGGGCGCCCCGCCCCCGCCCCACCTGCACCAGGAGTTGGCCACGACCGCCCGCGCGGCCCGAATGGCAACGGGTACCGCGAATTTCGAGGCGGCGCAGGCAACGGGCGAGTTGGTGCCGCTGGCAGAGGCCATTGGCCAGGTGTTAGACGGAGCCAAGCCAGCTTGGCAGTAGCCAAAAACCACAGACCTCAGCGCTGGTGCGATCGTGAGCCACGAGTCGACTGAAACGAGGCGGTTCGATGCGCTCTTTACGCGGTTCTATGCCGCCAGTCATCTGCTGAAATCGCCGCCCCGTCCAGCCCGACGCCACGTTCGAGGTTGATCGCGTCGAGTCGAACCAGGACTGCGTCGGTCTGCTCGGCAAGCCTGACGGCAATTGTTGGCTTGCCCGCAAAGGGCACGCCACAGAGCGCATACAGAGCGAGCACGTCATACAGCACGGCACGCTTCATGGCGACAGTCCCTGTCAGTTCCACCTTCGCCCAGAACACTTCCTTCAGCAACTCGGGCGACGGGGGCGACGGCAACGATCGCAACATGTGGATACGCCAGCCGGCGCCCTTGATCGCAGTGAATGCCCATCTCGCGGCACTCTCGAGGTGGCACGTTGCCAAAGCTCCACTCGTCGCTGGCCACGCCCAGGCCGTCGCACACGACGAACGCAACCGAGTCGCCTCGAGGTTTCATCAGCCCACGCGCCGGCGCTGGCT
>JAFAWJ010000980.1 GCA_019242065.1 Chloroflexota bacterium | reverse complement strand
GTGCGGGTCCATGAAGCTGGCCCACACGCGCAGCGCGGGCACGAACAGGTCCGGCCTGTCCTTGCCATCGCTGGCGACCGAACCGCTGACGATGGTCAGCGTGCCGTCGGGGCCGGTGAGGACGGCGGCATATTCCGGATCTCCCGGACCGACGGTGTACGTCTGGCCGTTGACCCGGAGCGTCGTCGGCTGATCGCCCCACAGCTTGACCGCCTCCTTTGGCCGCGGCGCTTTGTTGTCGTCGACAATCGTCAGATGCGTCTGGTAGCGCGCGAGGCCATCGGGTGTCTGGGGCCCGTCGAAGTCCTGCATCAGCTGGGACTCGACGATGAAGTCGCGCTGGTCCTGCACCAGTTCGTCGACGCGAATACCGAGCGCCTGAGGCACCAGCGTCGGATCGGCGCTGCCGATGGTAAACGTCCCGGCCGCGTAGAGAACGCCATTGGTGACGGTTCTGGAAAACGCGGCGATCGCGGTCTGAGCCGTGTCGAGGCTGGACAGATTGCCGGAGTCAGGATCGAATGCGACCAGCCGGCCCGGACGTTCGCTGTCGGCGACACCGCACAGGATCGAGCCCTGGTAGGCGACCGGCGTGGTCAGCAGTCCCTTCGTCGAACCGCCCTGGCCGACTCGACTGGGCGTCTGGTGCACGGCGCGCAGGTTCTCGTCGACGGCGTACAGGACTCCGTCGTAGTCGCCGAACCACATGACGCCGTCGACGTAGGTCAGGTTGCTGGTGATGTACGTGCCGGCCGTAAAGATGGTCGGAAACGTAAACGAGAACGGCGGCGTCAATTGGTCGAGGTTGAAGGCACACAGGCGGGCGTCGAGCGGAACGAACACCGCTGGCTTACCGGTGCCGCTGGCGCGGATTTGACCCATGATTGGCGACAGGTTGCTGCGCGACCCCCAGGCCCCATCTGTGTCGCCCACGAGCCATGACCCGACCGCCTGGTTGCTGCCATCGCCCGCATCGCAGCCGGCCAGCCGGAACGACGTGCTCTGTGCCGGCCCCTCGCCGTCGCCCTGCGGAATGGCATTCCACACCACCGCATACACGTTCCCATTCCAGAGCAGTGGAGTTGGCAGTTGCGAGCGGTACTGCGGATCCTCGGGCGGAAACACCTGCCAGTGCCAGCGGAGGGTTGGCTTCTCGCCGGCGCCCACGTTGCTCGTATCGAGCATGTGGAGTGTTGTCGTGCGGTCGCCAAAGCACAGTGAAGTGCCTGACAGCGCCGGCGCCGCGTCGACGCCCGCCGGAGTTGGATACGACCAGACGACGTGGAGGAGGTCGCGTGCGTCCAATGCTCGAATTTCTCCGCCCGTTCGGTCGTCCCTGAGGTCGAGCGGAGCGACGCCGACGTATACCACCTCGTGCAGCGGGTCGAACACCGGCGCGGTGTACACCCGGTTTTGTTCGGTCGAGGAGACACTCAGTTGTTCGCCCGTGTGCGCGTCGAGCGCGACGATCGCGAAGAGTGGCGCGGATGTCCGATCCACGTCCAGCAGAAAGACCCGCCCCAGACCTTGGGCCATACCCGTGGCGTCGCGTCCCGCCTGGTAGGTTCGCGAGGTCTTGAAGACGTACGGCGAGTCGTACGTGTGGACCTGCGGCGAGCCATTTTGCTGGACCAGGAAGTGGGCGGTGCCGTAGCTCGTGCTCGTGACCTTCATTGCCCCACCGGTCGCGATGGCCTGGGGTGGCGCGGTTGATTCGGAGATGAAGCGCGAGGCGCCGCCGCTACCGTCGCAGCTCCACAGCGTGCCATCCGCATTGGCGGTGATGTGCACTGTCTGGCCGAGCAGCGGCTCGGGTACAAGATGCGCGGAGTTCGCATCGGACTGGTCCAGCCGATGGACTGCATTGCCGGTGTCGCGCACCCAGACGCGGCTGGTGTCGCCGACGGTCACCTGGGCGAGCGGGCCGGAGCCCTGTGCGACAGCCGTCCAGTTGGAACCATCCAGGCGGAACAGCTGATGCTGGTCGGCGTCGCTGCCGATGGCGAAGACACTGCCGTCGACGCCGACGTCGACCGACACCGCCCGGCGGTCCGTGGCATTCCAGCTATTGCCATCGTGATGCACCACTCCGCCGTCGCGGGTGGTGGCCCACAGGCCGTCGACCCGTCCGCCGGGCGCCTGTTGCAGCACCGGATTCCAGGTCACCGGCCAGCCGCCGAATTCGAGCGGAAGATAGTAGCTGGTGACGGGTTGTGTCGCGGACGAGTTCGCAAACGTGAGTACCGCGGGGCCCTGCACGGCGGTGAGCGGCTGGTCGGCGGTGGTGTAGACCAGCGCGTCGACCTGACCGGTTTTGACGCGCGTCAGCACGTCGCCTTGCAGGAGCGCGTCGAGGTCCTTTGGGGGCTGCAGGACGGCCGCGTGGACGGGGTCGATCAGCAAGAACTGGTTGCCGCGGATGAGCGCCACGCCGGCGGGCTGGGCGAGGCCGACGACGAGGTCGACGAGGCCGTTTTGCCAGGGGCCGGTTTGTGGCCAGTTTTTCAGGTCGGTCAGTTTGACGGGTGGCTGCGTGGCGTCGGTGCGGATATAGCGGCCGGCTTTGAAGAGGTACAGGCCGCCGCCGATGTAGGCGGCGCCGTCGACGCCGAGCTTGAAGGAGGCGGGCAGGTTCGGCCAGAGGTCGCCGATCAACCGCGCGCTCGCCGGCGCGGCTGCCGTGGTCGTGGGCGCGGCCGGC
>JAFAWJ010000864.1 GCA_019242065.1 Chloroflexota bacterium | reverse complement strand
GTGCGCTCGCGGATGTTCTGGCCCGCGCGCTCGCTGGCTTCGTTGATCAGCGCTTGCAGGCGGGCGATCTCGGCTTGCAGCGCCTCAGGGCTCAGCGCGCCGTCGCCAGCGGCACCGTCGGCGGGGGCGGCCTGTCGAGCTTGCAATTGCTGCAGCAACACCTTGGCCTCTTCGATGCCCTTGGTCAGCTGCAGCGACTCGAGCTCGAACTCGGCACGCTTGCGGATCGCCGCCAGCGACTGCGCCGTCGCGTCGATGTGGGTAGCCCGTTCTTGCACGTCGGCCAGCATCGTCAGCACACTGTCAAGACTGCCGTCGCCATACATGCTGAATGTGACGAGTTTGTTCTGTTGGTCTCGACAGACGCGCCGCTGGTCCTCCAGCCCCCGTTCACGAGCCGACACATCCGCCAGCAACAACCGTAAACGTGCGATGGTGATGTCAATTTTTTTCAAAGCCGGCTCGTCTCGCCCGTGCATAGCCTGGTTCTACACTGTTCTGTGCGGCCGGCTTCAAGCCACAGTTGAGTTTGGGTATACTGGCCTGCCGACGCACCGTCGCGCTTGGGTGGGCGCGTGATTCGGATGTCCCTTGCCATCAGGAGCAACCGTGAGTGCCGCTGCGGCTGAGCTAACCGGGCACGAGTCCCAGAACACGGCGTATGTCTTTCCCGGACAGGGGTCACAGTACGTCGGCATGGGCAAAGCGCTGTACGAGCGATCGGGCGCTGCCCGCCGCGTCTTTCAACAGGCCGACGAGATCCTCGGCTTCAAGCTGTCCCAGTTGTGCTTCGAGGGTCCGGCCGAGGAGCTCGAAGACACGATCAACGCCCAGCCGGCCATCCTGACCGTCTCGCTGGCATGTCTCGAGGCCATGCGCGAGAAGCTCGAGGCCGTCGGTCACAAGTGGCAGCCGCCGCGCTTCGTGGCTGGCCACAGCCTGGGCGAATACACGGCGCTCGTCGCCGCCGGCGCCCTTGACTTCGGCGACGCGCTGCGGCTGGTCCGCGAGCGCGGACGCCTGATGAAGGAACAGGGCGACCATCGGCCCGGTGGCATGGCCGCCGTGATTGGCCTGGATCGAGGCTCGCTGGAGCTTGCGTGCGATCGCGCCTCGGCCGAAACGAACTGCATCGTCAGCGTGGCCAATGCCAACTCACCCGAGCAATTCGTGATCTCGGGCGAGCTCGTCGCGCTGGACCGTGCCGTCGAGTTGATCAAAGAGGCCGGCGCGCGGCGCGTCTTCCCGCTGCGCATCAGCATTGCCTCGCACTCGCCGCTGATGCAGCACGCGGCGATGCGGCTGGCCGAGATCATCGATCACTCGCCGCTGCGCGATCCGCAGGTCCCGGTGGTCACCAACCTGGCGGGACAGGTCCGCACGAGTGCGGATCACATTCGCGACGAGCTGGCTTCACAGATGGTGGCGCCCGTCGAATGGGTCGGCTCGGTGCGGCAGATGGTGGAAAACGGCGTCGATACCTTTGTCGAGATCGGACCCGGGGAAGTGCTGTCGCGTCTGATTCGGAGGATCAGCGGCGACGTCAAGGCGATCAGCCTGAACGACGCGGTGGTGGCGCTGCTCGGCTCGCGCGAAGACTCGACTGGCAAGTAAGCCGACTTGCCGGCTCGACTACCCACCATAATGGGCGTCTATGGCTGACCGCCGTGTCGTGGTGACGGGTCTGGGCGCCGTCACGCCCGTGGGCAACACTGTCGCCGAAAGCTGGAGCAATCTGCTGGCGGGTTGTTCGGGGATTGACGCCATTTCTTTGTTCGACGCGAGTGGCTTCGACGTGCGCATTGGCGGCGAAGTCAAGAACTTCAAACCTGAAGATCACATCGCGTCCAAGGAGTTGCGGCACATGGATCGCAGCTCGAAGTTTGCGCTGGTCGCGGCCAAGGAAGCCGTCGCCGATGCGGGCTTGCAGATGACGGACGAGTGCCCCGAGCGGGTCGGCGTGATTTTTGGGACCGCCGCGGGCGGCGTCGAAAAGATGCTCACCCAGCAGCAGATCCTGCTGGAGCGCGGCCCTGACCGGGTGTCGCCGATGTTCCTGCCGCATTTTCTGCCGGATTCGGCCTCGGGCCTGGTGGCGATCACGCTCGGCGCCGAGGGTCCCAACATGGCGGTCGCCAGCGC
>JAFAWJ010000687.1 GCA_019242065.1 Chloroflexota bacterium | reverse complement strand
GCGCTGGCGACGTCGGTGCCACCGCTGACGGAGGCGAGCCACACGTCGTCTTTGACGTGTGTGTACGCCCAGGCGAAGCCTTCGGCGGGCAGCGGCGAGCCGGTGGAGCCGATGGACTGGAGGGTGGTGAGGTCGAAGTGCTGGCGGGGGTGGAGGCCGGCGCGCAGGCAGCTCATGATGTAGGCGGCGCTGGTGCCGAAGACGGTCATTTTGGCGTCCTCGGCGAGTTGCCAGAGGATGTCGAGGCTGGGGTAGGCGGGGTTGCCGTCGTACAGGACGGGTGTGACGCCCAGTAGCAGGCCACCGAGGATGTAGTTCCACATCATCCAGCCGGTGGAGGAAAACCAGAAGAGGCGGTCGCCGCGGCGCAGGTTCTGGTGGAGGCCGAGGATCTTGAGGTGCTCGAGGACGACGCCGCCGTGGCTGTGGACCAGGGCCTTGGGCAGGCCGGTGGTGCCGGAGGAGTAGAGCACCCACAGCGGGTGGTCGAACGGCAACCTGGCGAACTCGAGCGGCGGCGGCGCGGCGAGGAGAAGATCTGAGAAGTGGAGTGGTAAGTCTGTGTCTGTCGACGATGCCTTGGAGAGGTAGTCCACCAGCACCACGTGGGTGAGCGTGGGCAGGCGGCGGCGGAGGGCGGCTACGGTGTCGGCGCGCGCGAACGGCTTGCCGCCGTACGTGTAGCCGTCCACGGCGAACAGGACTTTCGGTTCAATCTGCCCAAAGCGGTCCACCACCGCGTCCACCCCGAAGTCGGGCGAACAGCTCGACCACACCGCGCCCAGGCTCGCGGCGGCGACGAAGGCCACCGCCGCCTCGGGAATGTTCGGCAGATAGCCCACCACGCGGTCGCCGGCCCGGACGCCGATGCCGCGCAAGAAGTGAGCGACCGAGGCCACCTGGCGCTCGAACTCGGCCCAGCTCATCTCGGCCAGCGGCCGCGTTTCAGACTGAAACACGAGCGCGGGGTTATCAGGGCTGGCGTTGCGAAAGACGTTCTGGGCGTAGTTCAACTGAGCCCCCGCAAACCACACCGCGCCAGGCATCTCGCGGCGCCCCAGGACCGTGTCCCAACTCTGCTGAAACACGACGTCGAAAAACTCGACGATCGACGTCCAGAACGCGGGCAGGTCGGCGACGGACCATCGCCACAGCGCGTCATACGTCTCGACGTGCAGAGCCCGATTGGCGGCCAGCCAGCGCATGTACTCCGACATGACGCTGCCTTCGATCAATGCCCGCGAGGGTTCCCAGAGCAGCTGGCCTTCCTGGACCGACGTGGCGCTCACAGTGCAGTCTACCGTTCGTCAAACCAGCGTGTGAGATGACGTCGCACACGGGGGCGGAGTACAAAACAGGGCTATGGAAAAGGTGTGCGCCTCACCTGAGGAAGCTCTGGCCGATCTCCAGGACGGCGCCTCGATTGCCGTCTCGGGGTTTGGCACCAGCTACGGCTTTGCCTGCAGCTTGCTGGTCGCGGCCCGTGATAAGGGGGTTCGGAATCTGACGCTGGTCAGCAACGGTCTGGGTGCCGTTGGACAGTTGCGCGGCATGCTGCTAGTGGCGAGCGGTCAGGTGAGCAAGCTGATCGTGTCGTTCTCGTCACGGCCGGGCATGCGGACGCCCGCGGACGACCTGATCGAGTCAGGTGATATCGAGGTCGAGCTGGTGCCGCAGGGCATCCTCGTCGAGCGGATGCGCGCCGCGGGCGCGGGCATCCCCGCCTTCTACAGTCCAACGGGAGTCGGGACGCCCATCGCGGAGGGCAAGGAGGTGCGCTACTTCGATGGCAAGCCGCACATCCTCGAACAGGCGCTGCCCGTCGACTACGCGTTCCTCAAGGCGTATCGTGGCGACCGCCTGGGCAACATCGAGATGCGCGGCAGCTCGCGCAACTTCAATCCGGCGTTCGCCAAGGCCGCCAGGCACGCCATCGTCGAGGTCGACGAGATCGTCGACGTCGGCGCAATCGATCCCGAGCGCGTCGGCCTGCCGGCGATCCTGGTGAGCCGTGTGGTGCAGAAAACGGTGGAGCCGGACCAGGGCGGTCTGGCGCCGCGCCGCTCGGCGGACAAGCCGCGCGAGTACAACGGCAAGCCAAGCTGGACGCGTCACGAAATGGCGCGACGCACCGCGGAGCTGCTGGAGGACCGCAGCTACGTCAACCTGGGGACCGGCATCCCGACCCTGGTGTCCAACTACATCGGCGAGCGGGACATCACGCTCCACGGCGAGAACGGCATCCTCGGGTACGGGCGAATGGTCCACGGCGACGACATCGACCACGACGTGTTCAACGCCTCGGGTCAGTTCGTGGAGGCGATGCCGGGCGTCTCGTACTTCGACAGCGTGGCCTCGTTCGAAATGGCGCGCAGCGGCAAGCTGCACGCGGTGGTGCTCGGCGCTTACCAGGTGGACGCCGCCGGTAACCTGGCCAACTTCAGCCTGGGCGACCCGCGACTGGGCGGGATCGGCGGCGCGATGGACCTGGTTGCTGGCAAGAAGCAGCTGATCATCATGATGGAGCACCGCGACAGCCAAGGGCGCGCCAAGCTGGTGCAGAAGACGCAGTATCCGTTGACGGGCGTCGACTGTGTGGACGTGGTCGTCACCGACCTGGCCGTCCTCCGGCGCGTGAATGGCGACTTCGTGGTCGAGCAGATCGCCGACGGCTTCACGTTCGAGGAGGTCCAGGCGCTCACGGATCTCCCACTCAAAGTGGCGGCGGGGGTCAGATGAGCATCAAAGGCAAGGCATACGTGGTGGGTGCATTCGAGCACCCCGACCGGGTTATTCCAGATCGATCAATCGCCCAGATCCACGCGGAAAATACCGCCGGCGTGCTCGCCGACGCGGGCTTGCGGCTGTCGGACATCGACGGGCTGCTGGTCGTCGGCGGCGGGGGCATGCTGCCCATCTCGACGGCGGACTACCTGGGCCTCACGAATCTCAAATTTGTCGACGGCACGGCCGTGGGCGGCTCGTCGCCCGTCTATCACATCGGCCACGCCGCGGCGGCGATCGCCGAGGGCAAGTGCAGCGTGGCGCTGGTCACGCTTGCCAACCGACCGCGCAGCGAGGCGGCCGTCCGCGCGGTGAACCAGGCCCCCGAAGGGTCGTTCGAGCTGGTCTACGGCTCGAGCACGCTCGGCATGTACGCGCTGGCCGCGCAGCGGCACATGTATGAATTCGGCACCACCAGCGAGCAGCTGGCCTGGGTCAAGGTCGCGGCATCCGAGCATGCGCAGTACAACCCGCACGCGCTGCTCAAGAAGCCTGTCACCGTCGAGGACGTGGTGAACTCGCCGATGCTGAGCGATCCGCTGCACCGTCTGGACAGCTGCGTCGTCACGGATGGGGGTGGGGCGGTGATCATCGCCAGTCCCGAGGTCGCCCGACAGATCTCACGACCCAAGGTCAAGATCCTGGGCCAGGGCGAGGCCCCGAAGCACACCAACAACGGGCATATCGACCTGACGTATACCGGCGCTCGCTGGTCGGGCCCGCGTGCGTTCGAGGAAGCCGGCTGTGCGCCGGGCGACATCGACTACGCGTCCATTTACGACTCGTTCACCATCACGGTGGTGGAGACGATCGAGGACCTCGGCTTCTGTGAGAAGGGCAAGGGCGGCCAATTCGTGGCCGACGGCGGTTTGCGCGCTCGCGGTGGACGGCTGCCGGTCAATACCGACGGTGGCGGTCTGTGCAACAACCACCCGGGCATGGGTGGGATGATGAAGATCCTCGAAGGTGTGCGCCAGGTGCGCGGCGAGGCGGCGCCCGAGGTACAGGTTGCAGATCTGGAGCTTGCCCTGGTGCACGGTACTGGCGGGTCGCTGGGCACACGCATGGCCAGCGCCACGCTCATTC
>JAFAWJ010000485.1 GCA_019242065.1 Chloroflexota bacterium | reverse complement strand
GTCACTCAAGGGGCATGCAGTCCTCGCCCGGGCGGTCGAAGCGGCCCTGCGCTGAGCGCCGTTCCTTTACCCGCTCGCGGCGTGGATCTCGTCCGCCAGCTCGCGCAGCAGGCGGTTTTCACCCGTCGACAACGTCGCGTTCGCCACCAGGTCGCGGATCGCCACCACCCATTCTCGCAAGCGCGGGTGGAACGCCGCGGTATGCCCACATACTTCAGCCCGCGTGCGCTTGAAGTCCCATTCCTCGTCGAGGTTTGCGTAGCCCTCGGCGTGGGTTGGCGTCGGTGTCGACGACAATCGCGTCGATTCCGATCCGCGCGGCTCTCCCCCGCTCGCTTGGCGAGGTGGCTGAGCCTGGCTCTGACTGCGCGCTCCTCTGCCGTCCTGTGGTGACCATCGAACCTGCCTCCTTGCAGTTCCACTCAACGTAGTAAAGGTTTAACCTGAGTGCAACTATCGCGCGCCCCGCATCGGGCATCTGGCGCAGGTGCGAGCACCGTCCGCGGCGAGTGACAATCACGTGACGAGGACTTCCTATGACTGACCGCGATAAGAACCTGATCGTGCACTTCGTCGGCAGCGTGCCGCTACCGGACAGTCAAACCGTGTTCCAGACGCTTTCAGAAGCCTGCGCGCCCTACCTGGTGCGTTTGCCCGACGGCGAAACCGGCATTCGTAAAACCTGGATCCGTTTTCTGCAACAGGTCCTGACCAGCAATCCTGCGATCGAAGTGGCCGACGATGTGCCGCCCTTCCAGTTCCGGCAGTGGGATGGCAAGTTACTGCGCGAGGTACCGCGCCTGCGGGTCAGGTCCGGCGCCACCGTCCCGAACTCCTTCGAGACCGGCTACGCGGACATGGCCATTGAGTCGTGGCAGGTCTTCGAACGACTCCAGAACACGGGGATGATCCCGGGCAACGTCAAATTCCAGGTCTCGATCCCGACGCCGATCGCGCCGACCTACAGCAATATGGTCCCCGAAGACCGCCAGAAGCTCTTGCCACCACTCACCGAGCACTTGCTGGGCGAGGTGGCGAAAATCGCCAGTGCGTTGCCGAACGACCGCATCGCCATCCAGTGGGACGTCTGTCAGGAAGTGCTGGCCTGGGAGGGCTACTACGAGCAGGGTCCCGTCGATATACATACCGAAACCGTGGACGTGCTGCGCAGGGTTGGCGACGGTGTGCCCGCCAGCGTCGAACTGGGCTATCACCTGTGCTACGGCAGTCCCGCCGACGAGCACGTGGTCCAACCCAGAGACATGGGCGTCATGGTCGAGATCACCAACAGTGTCATCGGCGGCGTGAAGCGGCCTATCGACTTCGTCCACATGCCAGTGATCAAGGCCGCCACCCACGACGCCTTCTTTGCGCCGCTCGACGGCCTGCAACTCCAGCCAGAGACTGAGCTGTATCTGGGTCTGATCCACTATGACGACGCGACCGGCGATGTCGCCCGGCTCGCGGCCGCACGACGTCATGCTGGCGTGGACGGCATTGCCACCGAATGTGGGATGGCACGCGGTGACCCGCAACGGCTGCCGTCGCTGCTGGCGTCGCACGCCAGGCTAGCGAAGGCTGACTGAGCAACCGTTTGTCCGGACCTTCCAGACTTCGCACCGTGGTACTCTGCCGCCGTATGCCCAACCCACTGGTCGCCGCCTGATGCCACCACTCACCGCGACCGAGCTCCGCGCCAGGCTCGCCGGCGGGCTTGCTCCGGCAGACGGCGCCACGCTCGCGGCCCGCATCCGCGAACGGCTCGGGGCGGAGTCGCTCCAAAATGGCACCGGCCAGGCGGTAGACGGCCTGGATGTCATGTGGGCGATCGAAGCCGTCGACCCCAGCTCGCCGCCGCAGGTCGTCGCCGAGCTCGGTGCGGACTTCCGCTTGTCAACGCAGCGACTCGGGGATACCCCCGTCTACGCAGCCGCC
The DNA here is from genome assembly GCA_019242065.1 of Chloroflexota bacterium. Next base: position 1,623 of record JAFAWJ010000485.1, on the reverse strand, counting down.
GCATGTTGGGACGCTGGCACGGCCGTGCGGTGGACATTTGAGGTCGACGGCACCCGCACCGGTGGCGGACAGTCCGAAGTGTACGCGAGACACCCTGACCTGGAGCCTCGACCAGGCATCCCCCAGGGCACGCTCCTGACACGCGAGCCGTGGCACAGCCAGGTCTTCGGGGGAACGGTGCGCAAGTGGTCCATCTATGTGCCAGCGGCAACCGTCGGTCCCGCGGCAGTCATGGTCTTTCAAGATGGAGTCTGGGCCTACGAGTCATTCGTTCCAACCGTGTTTGACAATTTGATCGCCGCTGGCGACATGCCGCCGACGGTCGGAGTCTTCGTCGATCCGGGCGTGTTCGCCGACACCACCGTGTCAAATCGATCACTTGAATACGACACGCTGTCCGACCAGTACGCACGCTTCCTGCTGGACGAATTGCTGCCGGAAGTGGAACGCGAACACCCGCTCCGCCACGACGCCGAATCGCGCGCCATCTGCGGCATCTCGAGTGGCGGGATCTGCGCGTTTACCGCCGCCTGGCACCGACCGGACGAGTTCCACAAGGTGTTGTCACACGTCGGGAGCTTCACCAACATCGCCAGTGGACCAACGTTACGCGAGGGCGGTCATAATTATCCGTTTTTGATCCGCAAGATGCCGCCCAAGCGCATCCGTGTCTTTCTCCAGGACGGCGAAAACGACCTGAACAACGTGCACGGCAACTGGTGGTTGGCAAATCTCCAGATGGCCGATGCCCTGAAATTCGCGGGTTACGATTTCACGTTCGTCCGCGGCCACGGGTTCCACTCTTTGGCCCACGGCCGGGCGATACTGCCTGACTCGCTGCGCTGGCTCTGGCGGCAGTAACGTCGTCTCCCACCACACGCACGCATCAACCCGAAGGAGCTGCGAATGCGCCGCATCAATCTGGACCTCAACGACCCTGCGCAACGCGAACGCGTCAAGGCCACGTGGCGACGGGCGGTCGGCTTTATCCCGGGCGAGGCCAACCAGGGCTGGACCGCCGAGATCGAGGGCAGTCCCTGCCGACTGGCCGACTTCGACGACTCGTCCTGGGAGGTGTGCGACAATATTGCCGACGTCCTGTCGAGTGGGACCAGCTGGGCCTGGTGGCGCACCACCATCGAGGTCCCGGACGCGATTGACGGTGTCCCAGTCGACGGCGGCACCCTGTACTTCGAGACCACCGTCGACGACTACGGCGAGGTCTGGGTCAACGGGGAATGCAATCTCGCCACCGGCGCCGTGGCCGGCTGGAATCGACCCCAGCGGATCGAGCTCGGACGCGGCATCCAGCCCGGTAGCCGCTTTACCATCGCGGTGCTGGGCTGCAACGGCCCATTCGCGAAGCCGCTCGGCGGCGTGTTCATGCGCTACGCGATCCTCGGCCTCGAGATCTTCAACCGCTAGCTCATCGTCGTCGCGCACCAGCAGGCCCGCCGACTTCGAAGGTGGCGGGCATCAGAACTGCCTACGAGGCCTGCATGATGTCGCAATCGGCCACCGGCAGACGCAGCTCCAGCATCCGATTCACCGCGCTCGCCGGAACGATCTGGACCGACGCGCGTCAACATCACCTCGAAGCCTTCGCCGGAAACATCACCTATA
>JAFAWJ010000445.1 GCA_019242065.1 Chloroflexota bacterium | reverse complement strand
TGAGTCGGGCAGGTTGAGATGTAGTTCCCCAGAGGGGACCCCTCTGGGGAAGACGTGTTAGCTACCGCGGAGTTGGGCCTCCCAGATGCCCAGCCCGAGAACTCACTCAATTACGGGTTAGAGCATGGTGGTGCGGTCGTGAAGGATGTAGCCGATCGGCCGCACCGTGTGGATGAGCCTTGGCTCGCCGCCCTGCTCCAGTGCCTGGCGGATGCTGCTCACCGTCACTTCGATGACGTTGGAGTCACCCAGGAAGTCGTAGCCCCAGACGTCTTCCAGGAGCTCGCGGCGGGACAGCACCCGCTCGGGGTGGCGCAAGAAGTACATCAGCAGCTCGAAGGCCTTGTTGCGCAGCTCCAGGCGGCGGCCGCCGCGAGTGGCTTCGCGAGTGTCCATGCACAGGGTCAGGTCGGCGTAGGTCAGGTTGCCCTGCCGCGCGCGAGCGTTGGCACTGGCCGAGGCGAGGGCGCGGCCGCGCAGGACGGCGCGCAGACGGGCCAGCAGCTCGGGGATGGCGAAGGGAATGGCGAGGTAGTCGTCGGCGCCGGCGTCAAGGCCGGCGACGCGCTCTTCGACTGTGTCACGTGCTGACAGCAGGACGATGGGCACGTCGGTGCGGGCGCGCAGGGCGCGGGCAAGGTCGAGGCCGCTGAAGCCGGGCAGCGCGGCTTCGAGAAGAACCAGGTCGGGAGGTTCGCGCTCGAAGGACTCGAGGGCATGGATGGCGTCCGCGGTTCGCTCCACGCGATAGCCAGCCGTCGCGAGGGCCCGATCGAGGAACGACGCCAGGCGCGAGTCATGCTGGGCGACCAGCACGCGGGGCTGGAGCATGCCGGCAGATTCGTCCGACGGGTTGGCGGGGCGGAGCGAAGTTTGCACGGCCGGCGAGTGTAGCCACGCAACCTTGGACGAGCGTGAGAACGCAGAAGCGGATCGCGATGCGCGACTCGTGACTCTGATTTCAGCCACGTTTTAGACGCCTCTAACAGGTTGTTAGTAGAAATATCACATAGTTAGGCGACGACTTCCGGGGAGGTCCCACAAAACAACGCGTATGCAGCTCATTCCACATTCGCTTGGCCGGCTCGCTATCGCCACCGGCGCGGTCCTGGTGCTCGGCGGCTCGGCCGTCGGCATCAGCGTCGCCCAGGCCCAGTCCACGCCGACGCCCACGCCGACAGCGCCGCAACAGGCGTATCAGAAGTTCCTTGGCTCGCTGGCCAGCAAGCTCGGCGTCTCCACCCAGACACTCCAGAGCGACATCAGCCAGGCGCGCCAGGACGCCGGCCTGCCCGCCAACGGCGGCTTCGGACGCGGTCCCGGCGGACCCGGTCAGGGCCAGGCTCAAGGTCAGGGTCAGGGCCAGGGCCCACGCGGTGGCTTTGGCTTCGGCTTCGCAGCGCTCCGACAAGGCCTGGACGTCGCGGCGCAGACCATGCACATCTCAACCCAGCAACTGCAGAGCGAACTGCCTGGCAAGTCCTTGGCCCAGGTCGCCGGTAGCCACAACTCGAGCGGAGACGCCGTCGCCGCGGCGCTCAAGAGTGCCGCCAACACCCGCATCGACCAGGCCGTCACCAATGGACGGCTGTCCGCCGACCAGGCCAACACCATGAAGACCAACATCGACAATCGCATCGATCAGCTGGTCAATCAGACGCTGCCCCAGGGCGCGTTCCAGCACCGCGGTGGACCGGGCGGCCAGCAGCAGGGTCAGTCCGGCGCCTGAGCGCGCCGGTCTGCCTGGCCCCTACCAAAACGCCTACAGGCCCGCGACGTCCAGTTCTTCGACGACGTCGCGGACACCTGGCACGCGCGCGGCAACCGACTCGGCGTTGTCGCTGTCGTCCAGGTCCGCAACCTGACCGCGCAGGTACGCAACCCCGTTGCGTACCACGACGTGGATATTCAGATCTGTCGTAGCCGAGTCTTCGGCCAGCTCACGCCGAATCGCGTCGGCGAGCGCTTCGTCGCCGGGCGCTCGATCTTCAGCTGAGCGCTCGACCGCCACGTCGTCGGTCGCGTCGAGCCCGAAGCCGCCCAGCACCTGCGCCTCGCCATGCGTTCCGGTGGTGATGACCGGATCAATCGGCGGTGTGTACACCTCGCCGGATTCGGCGAGGTCCTCTTCTTCGGAGCCGCCCGCGCCGGCGGCCTGCAGCGGGTCGCTGAAGCCGGGCCGGTCCGTAAAGTCGGGCTCGAGCTCACTGCCTTCGGCTTCGATGTCGTCCTCAGACTCCACCAGGTCCGCGGTCGGCGCGTCGCTGGCAAAGTCGTCGACGTTGGTGGGCAGCAGCGCCACGATCTCGAGCTGATCGTCGATGCGGGTATCGGGTGGCGCCGCCTGGGTGACGATGTCCAGCGCCGCCTGGCGCGACTCGTCGCTGTCCACGACGCCACTCAGAATCAGACCACCATCAGAGGCTTCGACCACCACCTGCAGACCAGACGCCGCCAGCTGGCGCTCGAGGCGTCGAGTGAGCGCCGTAGTCGGCGCAAGCTCAGACATGTCGTTCAGCGAGTAGCAAGCCGCATGCCCATGGGTAAGGTTCGTTAGCGTCGGAGACGCCCCCGAATGTTACGCTCGGGCCAGCATGCGCCGTGCGCTGATTGTCGTTGGCAAGGCCCCCACGGCCGGCAACACCAAGACGCGGTTGGTACCGCCCCTCTCCCCACAGGCAGCCGCTGAGCTGTACCGCGGTTTTCTGCTCGACACCTTCGAGCTCGCCGACCGCCTCGACTGGGAGTGCATCAGCCTGGTCCACCCGCGCGGCGACGCATCGCGACTGGCCGAACTCCTGGCCGACTGCCGCGCGCCCGTACAGTTGCTCGAGCAGCGCGGCCAGGGCCTCGGCGACGCACTGGCGTCTGCCTTTGAACACCACCTCGCTGGCGGCTACGACGCCGCCGTCCTGATCGGCAGCGACAATCCAACGTTGCCTCGCGAGCCAATTCAGCTGGCATGTGAGAATCTGCGCGACGACGCCGACCTGACGGTCGGACCAACGCGAGACGGCGGGTATTACCTGATCGGCATGCGTCGGCCGCACCTCGAGGTCTTCGAGGGCATCCAGTGGAGCACGCCGCACGTGTATGCCCAGACGCTGGAACGCGCTCGGGCCTCCGGCTTGCGCATTCACCAGGTCGCGGAGTGGTACGACGTCGACGCACCCGACGACCTCGACCGCCTGTGCGCCGAGCTGGACGACGGTCCAGCGACGTTGGCGCACCACACCCGGTCGGTTCTCGAGCGGCTGCGTTGGACTAGTGCGTGGGCACCAGCAGGCTCGGCTGCTCACCCGAGCGCCCAGCATACTCGCGTGTGATCCGCTCTCCGGCTTGACGGCCCTCGCCCGCGATGGCCAGAACGACCACGGCGCCGCCGAAGCCGCCACCGGTCATGCGCGCGCCGAAGACGGACGGATCGTGCCGGGCGATGTCGACGAGGAGGTCGACGGCTGGAACGGACACGTCGAAGTCATCGCGCAACGACGCATGTGACGCATCGAAGAGGTTGCCAAGTCGCGAGACGTCGTCGGACTCGAGGGCACTGACGGCATCCAGCACGCGCTGGTCCTCGGTCACCACGTGGCGTGCTCGACGGCCCAGCGGCTCCGGCAACTGGCTGAGCCTGTCGACGTCGTCGGGCGACACATCGCGCAACTGCGACACGCCGAGCAAGCGCGCGGCGGCTTCGCACTCGGCGCGGCGCGTGTTGTAGTCACCCCCGGCGATGGCGTGTGAGACACCGGAGTGGATCACCACCAGGTCGGCCGCTGGCGGAAGTGGCAAGCGACGGTACTGCAGGCTGCGGGTATCCAGGTACAGCGCGCTGCCCGGATCGCCCAGACTGGCCACCATCTGGTCCATAATCCCGCACTGCGCTCCGACGAATTCGTTCTCGGCCTGCTGTCCAAGCAGGGCCAGGCGCACGTCGTCCAACTCGAAAGAGAACGCTTCCCGGATGGCGCGCAACACCGCGACTTCGAGCGCGGCGCTCGACGAGACACCCGCGCCGAGCGGCACGTCCGAGGTGATGTCCAGGGTAAAGCCTGACAGCGCGAAGCCAGCCTGACCAAGCGCCCAGGTCACGCCCTGGACGTAGTCGAGCCAGTCACCCCGCGGCTGTTCGTCGCCAATGGCGTACTCGCCAGGCGCGGCGACCTGGTCGCTGCGCACGTGGACAGTGCGGGCCTCGCCGGGAGTCAGGTAGGCCCGCGTGTGCTGGGGGATGGGCGTGGGCAGTACGAAGCCACCGTTGTAGTCGGT
>JAFAWJ010000145.1 GCA_019242065.1 Chloroflexota bacterium | reverse complement strand
CAATCGCGAAACGGACCGTCTCACGCGACTGGTCAGCAATTTGCTCGACATGTCGCGACTGGAGGCTGGAGCGCTGCGGCCGCAACTAGAGTCCGTGTCGATTTCGGATGTGGTCGCTGACGTCCTCGATCGCATCGAACCAGTCCTGGACGGACGTGCCATTCGCGTGGAGATTCCGGAGGACATGCCCCCGACTCCCATGGATTTCGTCCAGATCAGCGAAGTCCTGACCAATTTGCTCGACAACGCCATGCGCTATTCGTCACCAGAGGCGGCGATCGTCATCTCGGCGATGCTTGGGCATGCGCAGTTGCGCGTGACGGTGTTCAACGAAGGCAGTCAGATTCCCGATGGCGAGCTCGACAAACTGTTCGACAAGTTTTATCGGCTGAGCCCGGCAAGCGGCGGCATCGGCCTCGGACTGTCGATCGTGCGCGGCATTGTCGAGGCGCACGGTGGTCGCGTGTGGGCCGAAAACGTCGGTCGCCGCGGAGTGGCGTTCACGTTCAGCCTGCCGACGACGTGTCCTCGCTAAGCTGAGAACCGATGGTCCGTGCACTGGTGATCGACGACGAAGCGGCCGTCCGCCAGGCGGTGGGGCGCGGCCTCGAAGTGCTGGGGTTCGAGATCGAGACGGCCGCCGACGGTCTCGAAGGTGTCGCCAGAGTCGAAAGCTGGCGACCGGATGTCGTCCTGCTGGACCTGGCGATGCCCAGAATGAGCGGACTGACCGCCCTCGGTCAGATACGGGGTTGGTCGCAGGTGCCCGTCATCGTCCTGTCGGTCATGGGCGAAGAAGCCGACAAGGTTCGCGCGCTGGAGGCCGGCGCGGATGACTACGTGACCAAGCCGTTCGGCATGCAGGAGCTACACGCCCGCATCCGCGTCGTGCTGCGTCGCGCACAGCACCAGCCGAGTGAGCCTGTGCTGCGGTTTGGTGATGTCGAGCTGGACGTCGAACGGCGACTGGTCAGCGTGCGCGAGACACCGGTCCACCTCACTCCGATCGAATACGAAGTCTTCAAGCAACTGGCGCTGCAACCGGGGCGCGTGCTCACCTACCGTATACTGCTCAGCCAGGTGTGGGGGCCACAGTACACCACCGAGGTGCACTATCTGCGTCCAGTTGTGACGTCGTTGCGCAAGAAGCTGGGGACGCAGCTGATCAAAACGGAACCCGGTGTCGGCTACCGACTGGAGGACCCGCTCGAATGAAGGCACGAACCTCCCGACTCAGGCGTCACTGGAGTGAGGGCGGGACATCTCGGCTCGATGACCCGCTGGAGTGACGGCATGAACCTCCTGATTCGAGGACCCGCTGGAGTGACGACATGAACGTCTGGACTCGAGGCTCCGTTGGAGTTGGCGTGTGAACCTCTCACCGTTGCGCGTGGGCGTGATTGGCCTCGGATTCATCGGCCGCGCCCACGTCGACGCCCTGCGACGCATCCCTGGCGTCCAGGTCCTGGCCGTGGCCGGCTCCAGTCAGCGCATCGTCGACCAGGCCAACCAGCTGGCCATCCCCCGCGCGTACGCCGACTACCACGACCTGCTCGCCGATGCGGACATCGACGTCGTCCACAACTGCACCCCCAACTCCCTCCACTACGAGATCAATCGCGCCACACTGGAGGCCGGCAAAGCGTGCTTCGCCGAAAAACCGCTCACCGTCACGACGTCAGAGGCTGCCGATTTGGTGACCCTGGCGCGGTCAACGCACGCCCACGTGGCCGTCAACTTCAATCACCGGGGTTTCCCACAGGTCCAGCACGCGCGCGCACTCATCGCCGCTGGACAGCTTGGTCAGGTGTATGCCGTCCACGGCAGCTATCTCCAGGACTGGCTGCTCTACGCCACGGACTGGAACTGGCGCGTAGATCCGCGCCTCGGCGGACCATCGCGCGCCGTCGCCGACATCGGCTCGCACTGGATGGACCTCGCCCAGAGCGTGAGCGGGTCGAACATCGTCGAGGTGATGGCTGACCTGCACACCGCACTGCCGGACCGGGCCTCAGAGGACTTCGCGTCGGTTCTGCTGCACTTTGCCAATGGCGCCCACGGCGTGTTCAGCGTGTCGGAGATCAGCGCTGGACGCAAAAACCGGCTGACGTTGGAGGTCGACGCCGAGCGCGGCGCGCTGGAGTGGAACTCCGAAGACGGCGAGCGGTTGTGGGTGGGTTCGCGCGATCGCGCCGCGGAGTTCGGACAGCGCGATCCGCGACTGGCGGTGGTTGGCGGGGTCAGCAGCCTGCCGGCGGGCCACGCCGAGGGC
>JAFAWJ010000813.1 GCA_019242065.1 Chloroflexota bacterium | reverse complement strand
TGCCCCTAGAACTGATCTGAGGGTGCCATCCGATAGAAGAACGGCCCGAGCCCGCCGCGATTGATCGCGAACATCAGCTTCAGGAACTGCTCTTGAACTCCGGCGTTTTCGATACCACCCGCGTAGATGGGGTCGTACCCCGCGTCGCGGATGAGCTGTTCGGTCACGTCGCGTGCGTCCGCGTCTCCGCACCACAGGTTCCCGGGCCGCTCTTTGGTGGACCGGAGGCTGTCGAATAAGGCGGCGAAGTTGAGGTTGAATGCCTTCGCCGTGGGTCCACCAGTGTGCGACTTGATGAACTCGGCATTCGACCCGAACCCGGTGGGTGGCTCCGCACCGATGAGGTTGGATGCGTCGATCACGGTCTTGCCCGCAAGACCCTGGATGCTAGCGAGCGCCGCGCCAACTGCTTCTCCAGGAACGGCGATCAACACTACGTCGGCGCCGGACACATCGCCGCCGTCTCGCCCAATCGCCGTCACCTCGTGTCCTGCTTTCGCCCACAGCTTGCCAAGCCCACCGCCAATGTTGCCTCTACCAACCGTTGCGATCTTCATACCTTGAACGATACTTAGAAATGCGACCTAACCTAGTCGTGCGCAATGATGATCTTTTCGGGTTGGCTGCGCCGACGACCGCCGCGCCGAGCTTGGCTGGCCGACTCCGGGAGGATGATCTCATCGTGGACGCTCGTCGAGTTGCTGGACACAGAGTCCCAGGCACGAATACCAGCCTTGAACATCTCACGTACCAGTGGCCGCGTTCCATCTGTGACCGCGCGTACCGCGCCAATGCCGACGCTGGCCCCAAGGCTGAAGCCGAACAAACTGAGGATCTCTTCCATGTTGGGCTCCCTTCACCCTCACTCTACCGCCGTGGGTGTCCGCGCGCGTGCCTCGAACGGAATTTCGAGGTTGCCGTGCTGCATTCTGGCGATGCCTGGCTTGAGATCGGCCAGCGCAAGGGGCAGGGTGACGGCGCGCCTGAAGTTGCCGACGTTCACGTACAACTGATCGCCGTGTCGGGTGAGGTCGAGCTTGTCGGTCTCGACGTTCGGCAACGGGATCGACATCACGTATGCCTCGCCGCGGCGCTCGATGGTCAGGCTAGGCCCGACGTGCATCACCTCGATCGGGTCGCGACCACCGAATACGAGGCCGGCGAGTAACGAGAGACGACTCAAACCAATCGGCTCTTCGCTGGTCAGGCTCACTTCCCACACGGGCAGCGCGGCAAAAGCGTTACGAATGTCGGACATGATTGTGGCCTGCCCGGCGATCAGACTATCCAGGTACGTCCCCGGAATTTCGGGCGGAGGCAGAATACGGTTGACGAAGACCGAATCGACCGGGTACTGGAACATGTTCAGGTAGGTCTCAGCTCGTTGAGCTTCACGCAGCACGGCACGGTCTGGCGTGAGCACGATGCGATACGTACTGCGCTGCGGATCGATGAGCACTTCCCGCAGCGCCTTCACACGCGCGGCGAGTCGCGACATGACGTCGACCGCGCTCAGGTCTGGCAACAAGTTGTTGAACAGCGGCCCAGCCATGCGCCCCAGTCGGCCACGCCAATCGCGAATGCGCACGGCGTACCACTGGAAGGACTCCGGCAGACTCAGTAGCCGCATCGTTTCACCGGTCGGCGCGGCGTCGATCACGATGCAGTCGTACTTGCCAAGGCGACCCTGACGCTCAATCTGGACGAGCGCCGCAACCTCCTCCATGCCCGGCAAGACGGCTACCTCGTCGGCCTGGATGGCCGACATGCCCTCATTGCGCAAGAACTCCGCGAGTTGGTCCTGGACCTTGCCCCAGCTCCGTCGGATTTCCTCCAGGATGTTGATCTCCTGGGCGAAGAGGCCGGGTGTTAGCTCGCGAGGCTCGCCGTCCAGAGGCGCGTCCAGGACATCCCCCAGACTGTGGGCCAGGTCGGTACTGACCACCAACGTGCGGTGGCCAAGCTCCGCCGAGCGTACGGCCGTCGCCGCTGCCAGCGTTGTCTTGCCAACTCCGCCCTTGCCCACATACAGGATCAGTCGGGCCTCGGGTCCACTCGGCGGTACGTGGGTTGAAGCGTGGTCAGTCTGCACCGTGCTCCGTTGGACGGGCGGGTTGGCGATGGAACTTCCAGAAGGAGTCGAAGGCGTACCAGAGGACGACATACGCGGGCACGTCGCTCAGGCCCATGCCACGGCGAGCGAGCTTCCACACGCCCAGCGCGCCAAGCGTCAGCGGAAACAGGAGTTTCAAATCGGCGCGGTGGCCGCTGAGTACGGCAAGCTGCCGATCAAGATCAGAAACGGCATCGACGATACGCTCCGAGGCGCGACTGTGACCCGAGCTATCCACCTGGTGCACGTCCGGCTGGCTGTCTCGCGCCGCATCGGAGGCCCTGACCCCCAGCTCATCCAGGACTGCCAACACTCCAGCAAGACTCTGTGTCCGCGCATCATAGGTCACCAGCACACTCCCGGTGTGCATGTTGACCTCGACGCCGGAAGTGCCGTCGGTGTCTGTCAGGCGCTCCTGGAGGGTCTGCAGCAATTGCCGATGCCGCCGCGGTTGGTGGACGCGCAGGCGCAGTCGACCCGGGGTTGTGCTGACAACGCGCGCGTTCGCGCACGTGGCACTCGGGGCTGGCTGCTCGACGGCTGCATCGACCACCGTCATTCAGTCGGCACTTTGATCCGAACCCGCGGCCCGTTCGGCGCGCGCCTCGGCGGCCAGGTCCTCAAACCCTTCGCGCATTTCGGCGCTGGCTTCTTGCACGCGGTCGGCGACGGCCAGATAACCCTTGATTGCGCCGCGCGCAATATCGCGCACACCTTCGCCGCCACCGCGGGTGACGGCGATCACCACGCCCGCTCCCACGCCCCACAGAGCACCGGCTACCAGCCGTCCCAAAGCATCCTCAAACATGGCCAATCACCGCCTTTGCCTCGTCGCGCAAATCCTTATGTTAACACTCTGGCACGGCCGACTGGGCACGCTAGCATGACGAATATGGAAGAGTTCGTCGATGCTGTGACCGGCGGAGCCATCTGGGGTGTTGGTTTCGGGCTGGCTCTCGCGGCGGTGCAAGCAGTCAGCCAGGGTGTTCGTCCCGTGGCCAAGGGCACGGTGAAAGGGGCCATCTCGATTGGCGACTGGCTGCGCGATGTCTCGGCTGAGGCGCGAGAGAATCTGGAGGACACGTATCACGAGGCCCGAGCTGAATTGAACGCAGAGGGCCGCGCGACATCCACGTCCGAAACGCCGACCGCCAGGTGAGCGCCGTTGTCGCGGCGGCCAGTGCGCTACGCGCGCCGCCGCGCATCGGGACGCCCCGCCAGCCGAACGTACGGTCATTGCCTCTGGAGGCCGAGGTCGTGCACGCGATCGCTGGTCGCGTGCGCCTTCGCGTTCCAGCTGTCAAGTACGACGCGTCATTGGGCGACCGTCTGGTCGACTTCGTACAACGTCAACCCGGCGTCGTCGAGGCTCGCGCTAATTCGGCCTGTGCGGCGCTGATCGTGGCCTTTGATCCTGAAGCCACCACCACCAGTGCGATTCTGACGAGCGTACGGGGAGGAGTTCCGCTCGAACCAGTTCGAGCCCGAGGCGCCAATGAACCGGATCGGACCTCACTGGTATGTGGCGTTCTGGCTCTGGGGCTGGGCGTCCTGGGCGCTCCGGCCCTCCTCACTGGCGGACTCCTGGCGGCAAGTGCTGTACCCGTTTTTGGGCGAGCACTCGCAGGCATTCGGGATGAACATAAGCTCTCTGCCGATGCGCTCGACGCCGTGGCGATCAGTGTACTGGCAGCCCAGGGCGGCTTTGTGGCGGCCGCCTTGTCAGCATCGCTGATCGCAGGTGGTGAATACATCCGCGGTCTGACGGCGCGACGCTCGCATGGGGCGCTGAGCACACTCCTTGCGGCCAGCGGGCAATCTGCCTGGGTCCTGCGTGGGAGCCGAAAGGAGCGCGTACCTGCCGACGCGCTGGTACCCGGCGATGTGATTGTCGTGTATCCCGGCGAGCTGGTCGTTGCCGATGGGCTGGCCATGCGTGGCCGCGCGACCGTGGATCAGAAGACACTGACGGGTGAATCGACTCCAGTGCTCAAAGTGTCCGGCATGCCTGTCTACGCGTCCACCGTCGTGCTCGACGGCAAGTTGTATGTACGGGTCGAGCAGGTCGGCGCCAGGACCCGCGCGAGTCGGATCGTGAGACTCCTCGAAGATGCGCCAATGCACGACACCCGACTGGCCAATCATGCGCGGCTGTTTGCGGATCGGCTCGTCTTGCCGACTTTTGCCCTGGCCGGCGGACTCCTGATAGCGACGGGAGACATTCAGCGCGCCGTGTCCGTGTTGATCATCGATTTCGTCACCGGCATCCGCGTCTCCGCCCCGACGACCGTACTGGCATCCATGACCGCGGGCGTTCATCGTGACATTCTCGTCAAAGGCGGACGGGCGCTGGAGCAGCTTGCGGTGGTCGACACGCTGGTCTTCGATAAAACCGGGACTCTCACCAGTGGCGCGCCGCGTGTCACGGACGTGCGCGCGTTTGCCACTGGGCTGGGACGCGCCGACATCCTCGCGCTCGCGGCATCGGTGGAGCGGCGGCTCACCCATCCCGCGGCACAGGCGATTGTACGGGCCGCCGAAGCGGAGGCCATCCCCATTCCCGAGAGGGGTGACTCGCATTTCGCCGTGGGACTGGGGGTCCGCAGCGACGTCGAGGGCCGCGAAACGCTGGTTGGCAGCACCCTGTTTCTCAGGCGGCACGGAGTTACCCTTTCGCCAGCCGCGCTGGCCTTCGCGAACGCCGCGGGCGATCGTGGCGCATCGACTGCATTCGTGGCGCGCGACCACGAGCTCATTGGCGCCGTGTGCTATACCGACACGCCCCGACCGGAGGCACGTGCGGTTCTGGAACGATTGCGAGGACGCGGCCTCACCGAGCTGGTCATGCTGACGGGGGATAACGCGCGCGTGGCGAGGTCGGTCGCGCGCGAGCTCGGCATCGAGCGGGTCGAAGCCGACGCCTTTCCAGAGCGCAAGGCGGAGCTGGTTTCAGAATTGAAGGCTGCCGGACGGAAAGTGGCCGTGGTGGGCGATGGCATCAACGATTCGCCGGCACTCGCATACGCGGACGTGGCAATTTCACTCGAGACCGCCAGCGATGTCGCGCGTGAAACGGCCGACATCGTGCTGCATGGTGACTTGCATGGACTTCCCGACGCGATTGATCTAGCGCGCGAGTCGCTCCGCCTCATCCGCCAGAACCTGGCCATTGTGGCAGTTCCAAACGCGGCCGGCATGGCACTCGCCACTCTCGGGCTACTGGGACCGGTTGCGGCAACGGCCATCAATAACGGCTCCAGCGTGGCGGCGGCATTGAACGGGCTTCGACCGCTGTTGACAGCGCGTTGAAGCCTTCAGGCTCAGAGCGCCAGCTCCGCGAGCCCAACGGCGACCCTCAGCAGATCGATGGCGGTGTTTAGCCACGCCTGCTGTGGTCCGGGGCTGTCGAGTCGACGTATCGACCAGGTGATCGCGTCCGGCTCGGGCGCCGCGCGTGGGTAATGATCTGTACGCTCCACGACGAGGTACGGAACGCGCGTGGCAAACGTCTGCACCTCGAGCATACCGCCGTCTCCGGCTGAAGCCTGCGCGATGGGTCCCCCGGCGCGACCGACCTGGAGAAACCGCACTGCTTCCCACGTCAACTGTTCGAGACGAACAATATTCACTCCGCAGGGAGGCAGCTCGCCTCGCGTAGGAATCACGGCGATACGCTTGGGGTCAGCTGGATACTTGCGCAACAGCGGCAAGCACCGGCGCTGACCGCTCAAGATATCAGCCAGACACGCCTGCAGGTGCTGCGAAAACTCCCGTTCCGCTGCCGTGTACGTCGCACGGCTGCGGATAGACGTCAGCGCGTTCCTGGAGGAGCTCGGCATACGGCTGTGAATATGCTGTCCCCGCCAGCATAACCAGTGAAAAGCGTGGACGTAAGCAGTCCAAGTACTCTTCCACGACTATTAACATGGTTGGGGCTGCAATCCAGGTGGTGCGCCTCGCGGCAGCCCCACTCGTCGTTCACGCTGTCAAGCAGTTACCCGCTTGGGGTCGAGTTGCTCGATCCATTTCCACCGGCGGTCCCGGCGTGTGGCCGCTGATGAAACTTCCAGAAAGCATCGAACGCATACCAGATCAAAATGTAGGCGGGCACTTCGGCAAAGCCGATCCCGTTGGTGATCGCCGCGCGCACGCCGATAGCGCCCAGTGCCACGGGAAAAAGAAGCCTGAGGTCAACCTTGCGGCCCGTCAGTTCGGACAGGCGTCGGTCGAGGTCGTTCACCGTGTCGACCACCCCTGCTGCCGTCGTGCTGTGACTGCTGCCGCTGCCGCTTTCGCTTTCACTACCCTCGAGGTCGGGGATCTCTTCCCCGCCAGCCTCCAGAATGCTGCCGAGAAGCAGTCCTACGTCCTCGAGGCAGCCGACGACCTCGTCTTTCTCGTGCGTCTCGCGGTCGTAGTGGACCAGGACACTGCCGGTGTTGGCATTGACATCGACGTGCTGGATGCCTGGCTGATCCTCGAGCCGTGAGGCGACCTCCTGCAAGGCATCCGGATCACGGTGCGAAGGATGGACGCGGACGCGAAGGCGGCCCGGCGTGTGGCTAGCTATTTGTGCATGCGTCTTGTGGTGCCCGCCTGAGTGCTCGCGCATGGCGTCAGAGGCCGGGTCGGACGCAGGGTCCGTCGTCACCGTCGTCGCCGACCGCGCTGTCGATCTGGTATGTCGAGTAGCGGCGTTCGGCTGGTTCGGGCTTCCGTTTCCCGCACTGGTTTCAGACTCGTTGGGCATTACGCTCCCCCTCTCTGTACACGAGCAGATCGCTTCACCTGGCTAGTTGTACGCCAAAGCGGTGTGCAGCCCGGGTGGGGTGATTCCCACGTACGAAGGTCACGCAGAGGGCGAGTGCGGACCGCTGCTCAGTTTGGTAACGCGATCCGCTTCGGGTAGGCAGCAGTGCGCCGATGAGCCATGAGTAGCGCAAGACGATGCCAACGAGTGCAGGAATAATGTGGACCTTGCGGAACGTCAGCAAGCACGCGGTGAACAGGCACCCTATGGACAGGACGAACAGCGTCGAAGACAGGATCCAGTCAAGGAAGCCCATTGCCACACCTCTGTGCTAGATGTCCTCGTCAGGTTGGACCTGATCCACTCACAAAGCATCGGGGAAATCACCAATCAGATGGATCCGTTCACCTGTCCAGTAGCCTGAGGGCTGACGGCTCCCCCTTCTTGGGAAGGGCGTCTTGGACCTCGAACAGGTCGGCGAAGTCACAGGCGGCATCCAGCCGGACCTGGAGGGTGATCTCTTCTGGCCCATAGTTCGAAATGGTGATGTCCTCGTGGAAGCCGTCGCCGACCGAGCGCTTCCGGGCCACGGCCATCATCGCGTTGGCGTAGGTGGAGCCGGTTGACGGCACGAGGAAGAACTGGGTCGAGAAGTACTGAAGGTCGTCCACCTTCAGCGAGTATCCCAACTGAAGAGTCCCTGCGGGTCGGCCGGCGAAGCATCGATAGCGCCCGCGGGTCGTTGAC
>JAFAWJ010000772.1 GCA_019242065.1 Chloroflexota bacterium | reverse complement strand
GTCGGGCCATGCGGATCTCGTGGCGTCCCTTGGCGCGCACTTGGGTTCCGAACGCGTCCTGGTCATCCTCGACAACTTCGAACACGTGCTGAGCGCGTCGCTACTGGTCTCCGATCTGCTTGTCGAGTGCCCAGGTCTCAGCGCCCTGGTGACGAGTCGCAGCCCGCTGATGCTGATCGGTGAGCACCTGGTGCAGGTTTCGCCGCTCGGCCTGCCCGACAGGATGCACTACCAGGTCGCGGATCTCGCGCGTTGTGACGCCGTTCAGCTGTTTGTAGGCCGGGCGGCAGCAGCCTGTGGCGAATTCAAACTGACCGTCGACAACGCGATGAGCGTGGCAGATATCTGCCGCAACCTCGACGGGCTGCCTCTGGCGATCGAACTGGCCGCTGCGCGTCTACGCGTGCTGCCCCCCCAGGCACTCCTACACCGCCTGGAGGGTGGTCTGCCATTGCTCTCAGGCGGAGCGCGCGATGCTCCGGCACGGCTGCGCAGCATGCGGGACGCGATTGCCTGGAGTTACGACCTGATGTCCCCACACCAGCGGGCGCTGTTCCGCCGACTCGGGGTTTTTGCAGGAGGCTGGTCGCTGGACATGGTCCACCCAGTCTGCATGTGGGATATGCGCGAACCCGATCCACTCGAGGAACTCTCGGCGCTGCTCGACCAGAACCTGATTCGGCGTGCCGGTGGCGACGGTCCCGAGCCTCGGTACCAGATGCTGCATGTCGTGCGCGAGTTCGCCGCGGAACGCCTCGCCGCCGAAGGAGAACATCGGCGCGTGCAGCGTGCGTGCGGGGAAAATCTCGGCCAGCTGGCGAGGCGGGTCGGCGCATCGCGCGGTGCCGAACGGGAGCGCGGCCATCTGCGTATTTCAGAGGAGATGAACAATATCCGCGCGGTCCTCAGCTGGTCATTGAGCGACGATGCGGAGCCAGCGGATGTGGATCTCGCGCTGGAGCTGGCCGGCGACCTGTGGTTCTATTGGATCCATTACACCCGCGCGCCCGGGGAAGCGCGCGTGTGGCTGACGCGCGCGCTGCAAGCAGCACCGCCCACCTCGACCGGCCCGCGGGCCAAAGCCCTGGTTGCGCTCGGGGCCCTGGAATGGCGCCAGGGCGACTATGCACCGGCCAGGCCGCACCTGTACGAGAGCGCGGACATCTTCCGAATGATGAACGACGCCCAGGACTTGGGCTACGCGCTGCACCTCGCCGGTCACGTGCACTTCGAAGCTGGCGAATACCTGGTCGCGCGCGAGCTGTATGAACAGAGCCGCGCTGCCCTCGCTGAAGCTGGCGACCTGGCGGGTGATCTGCCCTTGATTGGCGACCTCGGCATGGTCGCGTACCACATGGGCGAATACGAAACGGCGCGCGAGTGGTTCGAGCGATGCCTGCGCGGCTGCCGTGACCACGGCGTTCGCGACCACGCTGCGGACTCGCTGAACCGCCTCGGCGACCTGGCCAGGCTGGCGGGCGACCTGAATCGCGCGGAAGCACTGTATAAGGAGAGCCTTGCGCTGTGGCGCGACGTATCGGGCAATCCCGGTATCGCGTCCTCGCTGCATAAGCTTGCGCAGACCGCAAGGCGACGCGGAGATGGCTCGGAGGCGGGCCGATTGCTGTCGGAAAGCCTTGAGCTGCAGACGGAGATCGGCAACAAGCAGGGCATCGTAGAATGCCTGGCCGCCCTGGCTGGACTAGCACTGGAGTGGGCACCCGCGGAGCGAGCAGTGGAATTGCTTGCTGCCGCAGAAGTGGCCGTCTCGGAACTTGGGGCCCCATTAGCTCCGGCGGACGCCGTCGATTTTGAGCGCGACCGGTCGCGTGCGCAGTCCGGCGTAGACGCCCCCACATGGGCCACGGCTCACCAGCGCGGATCCAAGTTGACGGTTACTGAAGCGTTGACGCTTGCTCAAGTGCCACTGGCTTCGGAAGTTCCCAAGCCTGGCGCCCCCAAGCGAGGGGTACTGTCTTCCCGTGAGATGCAAGTGGTCGACTTGATCGCAAAGGGCCTCTCGAATCGCGCGATAGCCCAAGCGCTTGCCATCAGCGACAAGACCGCCGCGAATCACGTCGAGCACATCATGACCAAGCTCGACCTTCGGTCGCGGGCTCAAGTCGCCGTGTGGGCCGTTCAGCAGCACGCCGTGGCACATGATTGACAGGGTTTATCCGCGAGTCATCCGCAAGAACCGAGACTGGCAGTGTCGTCTTGAAGCGACGACAAATGCCGCGTCAACTGCGCCAATATTTGGCGGGTAAGTGACATGCATGCAACTCTCAGGCGACGAGCTCAGCCGGCTTTCCGTCGACGAACGCCTCGAGCTAGTTGGTCCGCCAGGTGTGGGACCGTCTGGAGCATGAGCCGCTGCCGCTGAGTGATGCCCAGCAGCGCGCGCTGCATCGTCACCCACGACTGTGCGGACGGCGTGTTGGCTCGAAAGCGTCGGC
>JAFAWJ010000575.1 GCA_019242065.1 Chloroflexota bacterium | reverse complement strand
CTGGCGCGTGGCGACCGACATCGTGCCGGCCGTGGCGGCGCAGCGCGTCGATCAGCGCTGGGGCGGTCTGGAGGCGCAGTCGTTCGACGGCGTGCCTTTCATCGGGCCACTCCCCGGGCTGAGCGGGGCGTTCGTGGCGGTCGGGTTCTCAGGACACGGCTTTCAGCTGTCGCCCGCGGTTGGCCGTGCGCTGGCCGACCTGGTCGGCGGCGCAAGCGTGCCGGAGCTGGCACCGTTCGCTACGGGCCGCCTCCAGGCGCTGGACTCGGCGGCCGTGGAAGCCTTCAAGCGCGCGCCGCTCAGCCAACCGGTGGGGACCATCACTCAGTAGTGCCTGAAGGGGTTTGGTGGTGAGGGGAATAGACCGCGTATCAGCTGAGCGGCGCCAGCGGCACGCATGCGCGGGGGCGTTCCTCAGGCTCGTCCATCTCGAGTGTCTGCATGACGAAGAACGCATCGGCGGCCGTCGAGATGGCCGCCACGTGGCCGTCGCGGTCGATCGCCACGGCGTTCATCACGTTGACGCGCTCGGCGAAGGGGTCGACCAGGTCGCGCAGGTCCAGCATGGCGCGGCGGAGGGCCTCGTCCAGACTCAGACCGTCGCGCATCGCGCGCACGATACTGAAGGCAGTGGCGGCGCGCATCGCCATTTCGCCGCGACCGGTGCACGCGGCCGCACCGTAGCGGTTATCGGCGTAGTTGCCGGCGCCGATGATCGGCGAATCACCAACACGCCCCGGCCACTTGAAGCCCCAGCCACTGGTCGACACAGCCGAGGCGATGTCGCCGCTGGCGTCGCGGACGATGACGTTGGTGGTGCCCAGGATGCGGTCGTGCAGCAGATCCACCCACTCGCGCACGGCCGCCATGTACATCTGGTAGCTGTCGGCGTACAGACTGGAGCCGGTCGGGGCACCGCCGCGGATGCGCTCGCGCCAGATGGCCTCGGCCTCGGGCGTGAGCAGCTCGGCCTGCTCGAAGCCGTGCCGTTCGGCGAAGAGCTCCGCGCCGGCGCCGGCCAGCATGACGTGCGGGGTGGTCTCCATCACGCGGCGAGCGATGTCGATCGGGTGGCGGAAGCCCTTCACTGCGCAGACGGCGCCGGCAGCCAGCGTGCGACCGTCCATCACGCTGGCGTCGAGCTCGACCTGGCCGAGGACGTTGGGGATGCCGCCGGTGCCGACGCCGTGGTCGTCGCGGTTGTCCTCGACGCACCTGACGGCCGCGACGGCAGCGTCCATGGCCGAGCCGCCGGCGCGGAGGACGGCGATCGCCGTGGGCAGACCCACGTGCGCGTTGGCGCTGCCGAGGGCGACCGGGACACTCACGCGCCAGTATCGTACGCGGCGTGGGCGCGGAAAAAGGCCAGCTCGAGCTGCATCGCGCGGCGGTAGCGTTCGCGGACGCCGATGCTGTCGGTCGCATAGCAATCCAGCAGCGACTCCAGTGTCACCGCCAGCGATTCGAACTCGGGTGCGGCGTACGTGTCGATCCACTCCTGGTAGGGGTTGCCGGGCTGGGTCTGGGCTGCCAGTTGTTCGCCAAGAAACGCGTACAGGCGCATGCACGGAGTCATCGCCGCGCAGGTCTCGCCGACGCTGTGCAGGCTGGCCGTCGACAGCAGGAACGTGGTGTAGGCCAGGGTGGCATCCGTTGGCGCGGACTGTGAGAGGTCGACCTGCCATTGCGCGGCGTAGGCGGCGTGCAGGCCAAGCTCCTCCAGGACACCGCCGATCAGCGTGTGGAACGCGTCCAGGCCGTGGCGGTCCGGGCTGCGCGCGAGCGCCAGCGCGTAGGCGCGGGCGAAGGCGTCGAGAAAGTAGGCGTCCTGGGCCACATAGGCGCGGAAGCGTTCGACGGGCAGGCTGCCGTTAGCGAGGCCGCGGACGAACCCGTCGGCGAGGCACGCCTGGGCCAGGTCCGCGTTGGCGGCCCACAAGTCAGCCGCGAGCCCAGGACTCAAGCTCGTGTCACCCGGTCACGCGTGAGCGTCCAGACGCTCAACTAATTTGATCACTCCTCAGACCAGAAGGCGCGGGGCGATGCGCGTCTCGCGCGCTCGGCCATCTTCACCCCGCTCGACCAGGTACGCGGCCTTGCCCTCCTGCACGGCGACGGCCTCCGCCATGTGCGTCCCGCGGTAGACCAGGCCGACCCCATCGTCCGTCGCATACGCCGTTGGCAGGCGACCCTCGCCAACCAGTTGTTCGAGCAGCGGCCGACGCTGAGCCTCGGAGTCGTAGTGGACGCCGTTGGCGTAGGGCAGCCACCCCAGCGCATCGGTGACAGGCCGCAGGTCCAGCCCGAATGAGTCCGTCGTGCCGCCCACGTGCCAGCACAGCGAGCCGGCCGAGACTCCGCCCAGCACGACCCCCGCCTGCCAGCACTCGTGCAGAATCCGATCGAGCCCATGCGCCCGCCACACAGCCAGCAGGTTGACGACGCTGCCGCCGCCCACCCAGATCACGTCCTGGCGGAGCAGGTGCCCGCGCACGTCCTCGACGTTCGGCATCGGAAACACGCTCAGGTGCGAAAAGCGCAGCTCGAGCCCGGAAAAGGCGATGTAGGCGCGCACCAGCGTCTCGGAGGCATCGCCGACCGCCGTCGCCAGAAAGCAGACGCGCGGGGTCTCACGCGCTTGCGACAGCTCCAGCGCCAGGCGATAAATGGCGGCGCCCTGGCGGTCCAGCGGCAGTCGCGGCCGAAGCGGGATGCCGATGCTGGTGGCGACGATCGTCGGTAGTTCTGCGGGCACGCCTCATTAGACCCGAATCGGACCCGGACGCTGCGTTAGGATGGGACACCAGTCCAGTGAGGAAGCGTTGAATGGCCACCCCGTCCACCAGCTACGGAATTCGAGCGCTGCCCAGGATGCCCGCCAAGGAGCGTATCGTCCTGGGCGACCACCCGGTCTCGCAGC
>JAFAWJ010000566.1 GCA_019242065.1 Chloroflexota bacterium | reverse complement strand
CACCGCGCGTTCGACGGACGCACCGCGTCCGAGCTCTTCGCGGAACCGAGAGACGACGAACAGCGAGCGGCACTAGCGGGATCAGCTAGCGAAGCACCGTAAGCTCCGCGCGCAGCGAGCGTGAGTGGCCTGGGGGCGACGGCGAGAAGTGCCGCCCCCAGGCATCACGAAGTGGGGTGTTACGGAATCCAGCGACCGACGGCGCAGCCGCAGCCGGTGCCGGCGGGGGAGCGATAGCCGGGCTGATAGGTGATCTGCTCCATGGGCGTGTCGCCCATCGCGCCAGCAGCCGCGACCCAGTTCAAAATCTCGGTGGTCGCCGACTGCAGCTTGTAGCGCGGCAGCGTGGACAGGATCTCGCCAGAGGCCGTGGTCAGGCCTTCGAGCGCGCGATTGTCGATCTCTTCGTCGACCGTGAAGTGGCTCAGCCCGCCCGAGGTGACGATCGCCACCTTCGCGTCGCTGTCCCAGGCCTCAATCGACTCACGCACCGCGCGACCCAGCGCGTAGGCACGCCGCGGACTGATCCAGTTGGGCGGATAGCAGGTGTTGATCGTGATCGGCACCATGGGCGGCCGCTTGCCGCCGAACCAGCGGCAGACCGGGAACGCGAAGGCGTGGGCCATGCCCTGCTTGCGCGGCTTGGTGTTGCGCTGGAAGTCGAGATACCAGGTGCCTGGTCCAATCGTCCCGCCGTACTCCTCCTTCATGTAGCGCGACTGGGCGATGTCGAAATCACGCTCGGCGAGTTGGGAAACGAGGTACTTGCCCAGCTCAGTTTTCACCGGGTAATCGATGATTTCGGTGCCGTAGACGGACGACGAGATCCTGACCGCCTCGGACATACCCGGGCGGGTGGTGATCCGCGGGTAGTGGGTCAGAATGTCGCCCCAGTACAGGCTGATCATTGGATAGTTGTCGTCGAAGAACAACTCGTCCTGGTCGTCGCCGAACATGACGACCACGTCAGGATTGACCTGGGTGAAGGTGTCCTGCAGCTCGTTCAGCGCCATCTGAATGGCAGAGAACTTGCGACAAAACACGTCTTCGTCGATGTGCCTGGTGGCAATGCTCGGATCGGCCGACTCGAGCAACTCGTCGTACGTGACGTGTTTGCCATCCGAGGGACGGACGAGCTCGCGATTGCGCTTGTCGTCCTCCGCACGCTTTGCCCAGTCCTGGCCTGGCAGGCTCATCAGCGGCGTATGGGAGGAGGCAAAGCCTGCGACGATTCTGGCCATTCAGAGGACCCCCTTAGCTATCGCTCGTCAGTATAGACCTGCGCTTACACACGGGCGGCGACGGCGCGATCGGCCGCGGGCGCGAGCGTGCTTTGCAAGTTATAGACGCGCACCATGTTTTCGCCCAGGATCTTTTCGCACTCGGACTCGGGCACACCCTCAAAGTTGCGCTCGATGGCTTCCTGCGACTTCGGGAACGTCGAATCGAAGTGCGGATAATCCGAACCCCACATAAGATTTTCGACGCCGATCAGGTCGCGGCAGCGGATGCCGGGCACGTCGTCCTGGAAAGTGGCATACACCTGGCGGCGCCAGATGTCGGCGGCATTCTTGCCGTTCAACTTGGGAAAGCGCGGGCCGAAGCGGTACGAGTACCACTCCAGGCGCTTGAGGTAATTCGGCATCCAACCGATGTCGTTCTCGACGGAGATGACCTTGAGTTGGGGATGTTTGTCGAGAACGCCGCCCGTGATCATCTCGGCGATCGTTCGGAACGCGGGCACTGGCAGCACGACCCCGTCGACGATCTGATTGGCGCCCACTTGCGGGCCGCCCTGGCGCGTCAGGATGTGGATGTTGATCGGCAAGTCGTACTCCTCGACGGTCGACCAGAACGGATCCCACATCGGGTTGTCGTAGCGGCGCTCGGGCAATGGGTCGTTGGAGATGAAAATGCCACGGAAGCCCAGTTGCTTGACACGGTACAGCTCGGCCAGGTCCGACTCGGGATCGGTCATCGAGATGTTCGCGATCGGGAACAGGCGCTTGGGCGCATGTGAGGCGTAGTCGGCGGCCCAGTCGTTGTAGGCGCGGTGCGCGTCGCGCTGGAACTCTTCGTCCGGGTGGCTGAAGAGCGACATGCCGAAGCCGCAGTAGAAGATCTCGCCGGCGAGGCCGTCGGCGTCCATGTCCTTGAGGCGCTCGACGGGGTCCCAGCTGCCGGGGCGGCATACGGCGTAGCCGCCGCGCGAAAACTTCTCGAGGTCTTCGGGTGGGATACCGGCGCAGCCCAGGCTGGTGGGGTTGAACGGGCGCAGGGGGTCGCACACGAGGAAGTCGCCGGTCTGGCCGTTGAATTCGTGCTCCAGGTGTGGGGCACGATCACGGAACTTCGGCTGCATGCGCGTGGTCCAGAGGTCAGGTGGCTCGAGGACGTGGGAGTCGGCGGAGAGGATCCGTTGCACCATCAGTCTTATCCCCCTTTGGACACCTATCGTACCGCCGGGGACGACTGGTTTGGCGAGTGACGGCTTGGGCCTTCTAGAAGGGTAGGGGAGACCCCTACTACCCCCACTGGGTGGTCGGTGACATCCAGATGGACATGCCGCCCACGGGTGGGGGCTCGTGTCGGTGGCGCGCTCAGGCGTTGGCGGCGGCCTGGCGGAGGGGGTGCATCACTTGTTCGGCGAAGATTTTCAGTTGATCGGCGCTGCCGCGGGCGGCGGAGTGAGCGCTCATCAGGATCAGCGAGATTTCGTCGGCGCCGTCGGCTAGCGTGCGTTGCAGGCGGGCGCGCACTTCGTCGGGCGTGCCTGCCACGGAGAAGCGATCGATCCACCGCTCGGGCACCAGGTCCGCGTAGCCGGTATCCCAGATATGGCCGCCCTGGTGGGCGGCTTGCAGCTGTTCCAAGGCCTCGCGATCGTCATCCGCGAGCTGGCCTTCGCGTAACTGACGACTGAAGGTATTCATCGCCCGCCGCGCGACGCTGCCGCGCACCGCGGCCCGCGCGGCCTGCCGATCCTCGTCGACGCATGCCGTCGTCCAGAACAGAATCCGCGTCGCACCCGCCGGTCGGGCGGCCTCCTGCTCGCCGGCGCGAATGCGCTCAATCGAGTTGGGTAGCTCATCAGGGATGCCGCTGATCAGCGCCGCGTCGGCGACGTGGCCAGCCATGCGTAGCGTCCGCAGGCCGGTGGCCGCGACGTACATAGGCACCGGACTCTGCTCACGCTTCTGGACATAGCTGAGTCGCAGCGGACGCGTCGACCCCGGCGTCTCCTCGCCGCGCAACAGTGCGCGGATGCTCACGACGGCCGACTCCAGGTCGCGGACGGTGGTGCGCGCCACCCCAAGATTCAAGGGACCGCTGTCGCCGACGCCGATGCCGAGGC
>JAFAWJ010000352.1 GCA_019242065.1 Chloroflexota bacterium | reverse complement strand
GTGAGGTCCTCGGTACGGGCGCCGAGGCGGTAGCCGAAGAGGGGTGCCCGCCACTCGATACGTCCGGCGATGGCGCGCGCATACGGATCGATGAGCAGCTTGTTGGGATTGAAGCGGATGCCCTCGCGCGGGGCATAGCGACCCTGCACGCGGAAGCCATACAGCTGGCCCGGACCGACGCCGTTCAGGTAGCCATGCCAGATGTGGCGCGTCTGCTCGGGCAGCGCGATGCGAGCGGATTCCTTGCCGGCGACGTCGTCGAACAGACACAGCTCGACGCGTACCGCCCGTGGCGCGTACACGGCGAAGTTGGTGCCATGGCCGTCCCAGGTGGCCCCGAGCGGGTCAGAACGGCCAGGCCAGACTGTCAGCCGCGGCATTGAACGCGTGACAAAACCATCGCCTGCAAGCGTAACCGACTGTCGTGCACGCTACGTTCTGGACTAGGACGCGGCGAAAGCTGCCAGGGGGATTGGCAGCCAGTCAGGACGGTTGTTCAGCTCGTAGATCACTTCGTAGGCGGCTTTTTCCAGCTCCAGTGCGCCCAGTGGCCCTTCGATGGTCTCGGGCACCAGCCGCGGCTGGCCGCGCGCCACTAACAGGTATGCCTCGAGGAACGCCTGACGGGCGGCCGCGTACCAGGCCGCGGCAGCATGCGCCGCCGGATGATCCGCGGCGCGCCCCGAGGCCCGCAGCGCAGCATGGCGCGCGTAGTCGAACGAGCGCAGCATGCCGGCCACGTCGCGCAGCGGGCTGCGCTTTTCACGTCGCAGCGCCAGCGGACGCGTCGGCTCGCCCTCGAAGTCGATAATGACGTAGTCGCCGTCCAACCGCTCCAGCACCTGACCGAGGTGGTAGTCACCGTGGTGGCGGATCTTGAGCGACCCTTCGAGTGCAGCCAGACCGGCAGCACGCTCGCGCAACAGGCGCGGGTCCAGCGCGACGGCGTGGGCGGCCAGCGCGTCCGTCACAAGCCCGATCTCGGCCTCGAGCGATGCCTGCCAGACCTGGAGGTCGGCGGCTGAGATCGGTTCGGGGGCAAACTCGCCGGTGGCGCTCGCGAGCGCGACGTGCAACTCGCCGGTGGTCGTTCCAAGCCGAGCGATGGCGCGCAAACTTTCAGCACCAGGCGCGCCGTCGACCACCGAGCGCACACGGGCCAGCGTGGTCGTCCACGCGTCGCCACGGTTGGGCACAAACTGCTGGAGCAGGGCCAACGCGGCGTCCTGACCCTCCGGGCTGGTGTAGGTCAGCGAGCCCGCGACCGGCGGGGTGCCCGCGAAGCCGGTGTGCTCGGTGAGGAACCAGCCGATCTCCACGTCCGGATTCGGACCGAACTGGAGCCGCCGGAAGAGCTTCAAGATCAGTGTGTCGCCGAAGCGCAGCGAGGTGTTGCTCTGCTCGCCGCGCAGGAGTTCCACCGGCTCGAGTCCGTCGGCAACTCGCGTCGGCAGGATGTGCGTCGGCCGAAACATGAGCGCACCACCCCGCTCCGTCGGCAACGTGGCGCCGTCGACGAAATGGCGCAGCAGTGCGTGACCGACCTCAGGCTCTTCGAAGCGCTCGGTCAGGACATACGTCTCTGAGGGGCCACTGGCGTAAGCGACTTCCACCAGGGACACGCTGGCGTGCTCGGCCCAGCATGCGCTGTCGACGAGCCGCGCATCGACCATCGCGCGGCTCTTGCCGCCAAACCAGCGCGCCGCGCGCAGCGTCTCAGCCGTATGCACGTTCGATACGCAGCAGATGCGCCGGTCTGACGGCCGGATCCAGTCGCACCCAGTTCCAGTTGCCGCGCCAGGTATAGCGTTCGTCCGACAACAGATCGTGCATCACGTAGGACTGGTCGGCGGCCATGCCCCACTCGTGCGCCGGCACCTCCAGCCAGCCAGACTGCGGCCAGTACGGATCCAGGTTGACCACACACGCAATGACGTTGCGCCCGTCCGGAGTCGCCTTGGTGTACACCAGCAATTGATCGTTGTCCGACGTGTGGAAGCGCACGTTGTCGTACAACTGGAGCGCCGGATTCTCGCGGCGAGCGCGATTGAGACGCGTGATGTCCTCGACGATGTTGCCAGGCCGGTCCCAGTCCCAGACCTTGTGCTGGTACATCTCCGAGTCCTGGTAATACTCTTGCGTCCCCGGTGTACCGCGTGGGGTGTTTTCGCACAGCTCGAAGCCGCTGTAAATGCCGTACACCGACGACAGCGTCGCGGCCAGCACCAGGCGCATCCTGAACGCGGGACGGCCGCCTAGTTGCAGCAGCGGCGGCAGAATATCTGGAGTATTGGCGAAGAAGTTACCGCGGTAGTACTCCTTCATCTCACTCTGCGTCAGCTCGGTGAGATACTCCTGCAGCTCCCACTTCGTATTGCGCCACGTGAAGTAGGTGTAGCTCTGCGTGAAACCGACTTTCGCCAACTGCCGCATCATCTTGGGTCGGGTGAAGGCCTCGGCGAGGAAGATCACATCCGGATGGGCCGTCTGGACCTCGCGGATCATCCACTCCCAGAATGCCAGCGGTTTGGTGTGCGGGTTGTCGACACGGAACACGCGGACTCCACGCTCGGCCCACAGCAAGACGAGATCGCGCCAGGCGGCCCACAGGTTTTTCCAGTCCGGCGACCGGAAATTCAGAGGATAGATGTCCTCGTACTTCTTGGGCGGATTCTCGGCGAATTTAATCGTGCCGTCCGGCCGGTGGTAAAACCACTCCGGGTGCTGGCTGACCCACGGGTGGTCGGGTGAGACCTGGATGGCGAAGTCGAGCACCAGCTCAAGGCCGTGGTCGTGGGCGACCTGCTGAAAGTGGGCAAAGTCGTCCAGCGTACCAAGCTCGGGGGCGACCGCCTCGTGGCCACCGGCCGGACTGCCGGTGGCGTACGGGCTGCCAGGATCGTGCGGACCGGCGACCAGTGTGTTGTTGGGTCCTTTGCGATTGGTGATGCCGATGGGATGGATCGGCGTCATGTACAGCGTGTCGAAGCCCATCGCCGCGATGGCGGGCAACCGCGCTTCGGCTTCGCGAAACGTCGCGCTGCGCGTCGGATCGGTGCCCTGCGACCGCGGAAAGATCTCGTACCAGGCCGCGAAGCGGGCAGCCGGCCGGTCGACGACCAGCGGCAGCTCGTGGCGGTAGCTGGTCGCGTCGGCGCGGTCGGGCCAGCGATCCAGCACCTGGCCCAGCTCGTCGGAGATGGCCAGCTCGGCCGCCGCGCGAGTGTCACCCGCGCGCCAGCGCGCCGCGTAGGCCGCGAGTCGGCCGCGATCGTCGACGTCGGTACACCGCCCGGCAGCTTCGTCGACCAGGCGCAGGCCCTCGAGGAGCTCGGACGCGACGTCCTGGGCCGCGGCCAGACGTTTTTGCAGGTCCGCGCGCCAGGACGCGTAGGTGTCGGTGAACGCCAGGACGCTGTACGCGTAGCGCGTGTTGCGCTCGACGCTGAAAGTGCCGGACCAGCGGTCATTTTCGACCAGGTGCATGGGCGCTTCTTGCCAGGTGGACTCGTCGCACGGGCGGTAGATCACCCGCGCCTGCAACAGGTCGTGGCCCTCTTTGAAGATGTCTGCGGAGACCTCGATGCGATCGCCGACGATGCGTTTGATCGGCCACTGGCCACCCTCGAGCTCAGGCTGCACGGCTTCGATGGCGATCGCGGGGTAGCGATCGAGCGGCGGCAGGGAGGTCACGACGGCTGGCGCCGAGGCCTTCGCGGACGTCGGGCGGTCACCGGACGTCGCGGCTGCGGTCTGCGCGGCCGTCAGGCTATCAGTCGGCGCCGTGCTCTCGGCGCCCGCCGGCGGCGGTGTTCCGTCAGTCGACGGCATCGTCGACCCGCGGCGGGGCGGCTTGAATGGCTCCTCGCCCTCGCCATTCGGCGACTGGTCGGGACGCGTGTTAGCTTTTTGGATGCGAGCGCGGCTGTCGCTACCGTTCGAAGGAGTCGATTCCATCGCTTTCTCTACAAGACCCTCGGCCGGCACGGAGCGTGCCAGGAAACGTCACAGGATAACCAATGACACAGGCGCCTAGCCGTCCAACTGACACACGAACGAGCCTGTTAACCGACTTCGACCTGTACCTCTTCAATGAGGGTACCCACGCGCGCATCTACGAGAAACTGGGTGCCCACGTGGCCGACGTCGACGGCAGCCCGGGGGTCGCCTTCGGCGTGTGGGCACCAAACGCGGATGCCGTCAGCGTCGTCGGCGACTTCAATCACTGGGACCCGAACGCCAGCCCGCTGCATCCCCGCCAGTCGTCGGGCATCTGGGAAGGCTTCCTGCCCGACCTGGGCCAGGGCACCATCTACAAGTACAGCATCAAACCGAAGTTCTCGGCATTTCGCATCGAAAAGGCCGACCCCTTCGGCTTCGCCGCCGAGCTGCGGCCGCGAACCGCGTCGGTGGTCTGGGATCTGAGCCGCTACGCGTGGCACGACGACACCTGGGTCCAGCATCGCGGCGAGGCGCAGGCCCTCGACGCGCCGATCAGCATTTACGAAGTGCATCTCGGCTCGTGGAAACGCTCACCCGAGGATGACGGGTTTCTCGGCTACCAGGAGCTGGGTCGCCAGCTGGCCGAGTACTGCCAGTCGATGGGTTACACACACGTCGAGCTGCTGCCCATCAGCGAGCACCCGCTGGACGCTTCATGGGGTTATCAGACCGTCGGCTACTTCGCGCCAACCAGCCGCTTCGGCTCGCCCGACGACTTTCGGGCCTTTGTCGATCAGCTGCACCAGGCCGGCGTGGGCGTGTTGCTCGACTGGGTGCCGGCCCACTTCCCGCGCGATGGACACGGCCTGGCGACGTTCGACGGCACGGCCCTGTACGAGCATGCCGACCCGCGCCAGGGCGAGCACCCGGACTGGGGCACCAAGATCTTCAACTACGGACGCAACGAGGTCCGCAGCTTTCTCATTTCGAACGCGGTGTACTGGGTCGAGCAGTTTCACATCGACGGACTGCGCGTGGACGCCGTCGCCTCGATGCTGTACCTGGATTATTCGCGCGAAGCGGGCCAGTGGGTGCCGAACCAGTATGGCGGCCGCGAAAACCTGGACGCCATCTCATTCCTGCAGCGCATGAACGAGGTCGTCCACGTCGAATGTCCGGGCGTGCTGACCATCGCCGAGGAATCGACGGCCTGGCCGCAGGTCACCCGGCCACCATATATGGGCGGTCTCGGCTTCAGCTTGAAGTGGAACATGGGCTGGATGCACGACACGCTGTCGTACGTCGAGCAAAACCCGATCCACCGCCGCTGGCACCACAACGAGCTGACCTTCAGCCTGCTGTACGCCTTTCACGAAAACTTCGTGTTGCCGCTGTCACACGACGAGATCGTCCACGGCAAGGGCAGCATGCTCAGCAAGGTACCGGGCGACGCGTGGCAAAAGTTCGCCACACTGCGGCTGCTGTACGGCTACATGTGGGGTCACCCTGGCAAGAAACTGCTCTTCCAGGGGCTCGACTTTGGCCAGGGTGACGAGTGGACCGAGGGCCACAGCATCGACTGGCACCTGCTCCAGTATCCGCTCCAGAGCGGCCTGCAGCGCTGCGTCGCTGACATTCAGCACGCGTATCGGTCGAATCCGGCGATGTACGAGGTGGATTTCGACTGGCAGGGCTTTCAGTGGCTGGAGTCACACGACAACGAGAATAGCGTCTTCGCCTTCTTGCGACGCGGACGCAATCCTGGCGAGATGTTGCTGGTGGTCTCCAACTTCACACCGGTGCCACGCAGTGGCTACCGGTTGGGAGTACCGACGGGTGGGCCGTGGCACGAGGTGTTGAATACGGACTCGTCGCTGTATGGCGGCGGCAACATTGGCAACGGCGGCGAGGTGTGGGCCGCCGACGAAAGCTGGGCGGGGCAGCCGCACAGCCTCAGCCTGACGCTGCCGCCGCTCGCGACGCTGTATCTCAGGCCAGGTCGCCCTGGCTAGAACCCTCGGCGGCTGGGCACCTGGCGGCTGAGATCCGCGATGCCAACACGTTGACCCAGAGGGGACCCACCTGGGTCAACGTGTCTTCCCAAGGGGGACCTACTGTGGTCCGAACGTATCTTCCCATACAAAGGCGATCACACCCGGCAGCACCTGGCAGCCGACGTATACGATCCGCCAAGAGGCGGCCCCGCTGGTATCGAGGAACCCCGGAGTCAGCATGGTGTTCTCCGGAGGGACCCACTATGCGAGCGCGACCACCTCTATCCAGAGGGAGACTTCTCCGCGGTATCAAGCACGTCTCCCGAGAGGGACGCCTCTGGGGAACTCGCCTATCTATGCGCTGAGTTTGCGCAGGCTGTCGAGGGCCGACGGCTCGTAGGCCTGATCGTCGTCGCGCGCCGCGGCGCGATTAGCCGCCAGACGACTCGGGCGCGGGATGTGAATATGGGACGGCTCGGCGTCGAGGGCGGTGGGCGCGGCCACGGGTGAGCCGGGGCGGGTGAGGCGGATGGGGGCGTTCATGCAGGTCATCGTGGGCTCAAAGTCCTCCTGTGGGGCGCGGCTGCGCTATGATGAAGCGGAGCTTCCTCCGTTTCCGTACACAGCAGTATAAACGGAGCACCCTCCGCTTTGTCAAGATTAGAATCAGGTGTGGCCATGATCGCGTCCGCGTCCCTTCCCCTCCGCCCGCGGCGCGCCGACGCGCGCCGCAATCGGGACCGCCTGCTCAGCGCCGCCACCGCCGCCTTCGCCGACTACGGCGAGGACGTCGCCCTCGAAGCCGTCGCCGCCCGCGCCGGCGTCGGCATCGGTACGCTCTACCGCCACTTCCCCAACCGCGACGCCCTCATCGTCGGCGCCTACCAGCACGAGGTCGACGCCCTGTGCCTGGCCGCCGCCGATCTCGCCGGCTCGCTGCGGGCCGACGAAGCCCTGCGTACGTGGGCCGATCGTTTCGCAGACTACATCGCCACCAAGCGCGCCATGGGCGACGCGTTGCGCGCCGCCGCGTGTGACTCGCCCCTGTTTGCCGAGACGCGCGAGCGCATCCTCGACGCCGTCCGCCTGCTCCTGGACGCGGGCGCGGCCGACGGTACGCTGCGCGCCGACGTCGAACCCAAAGATGTCATGCGCGTTATCAACGGCATCTGGTACCTGCCGCCCGGCCCGGACTGGCGGAGCGACGTCGGCCGCATGCTGTGCCTGGTCATCGACGGCCTGCGCTACGGCCTGCCGTCGAACGCGACCAGAGCCTGAGGTCGCGGTCCGCCCCAGGCCTCAGTCCTCTCGCGCGTATCGAGACGTGCTCACAGGCTGGCTCTCGATCGCGTCCGTCAGCTCGGCTACGCCGAAGGGCTTGGCGAGGTAGGCACTGACCCGTGCGGCACGCAGCCGTTCCACGAACCTGTCGGAGTCGAGATGCGCGGACATCACCACGATCGGTACTCGGTCGAGACCCGGCAGGCCTCGGCAGCGCTGGATAAACGTGGCACCGTCCATAACCGGCATCTCGAGGTCGGTCACGATCACATCCGGACGCTCGGCGCTGACCGCCACGAGGGCCTCGGCCCCGTGTGCGGCGGCGTCCACACGATAGCCCTGCCAGCGCAGGAGCTCACTCAGCGTTGAACGGAGCCCGGCATTGTCCTCGACGACCAGGACGCGCTTCTGGTCCTGTTCTTCCAGCCATTCGTCGTCCATATATCAATCTCGGTAATCAGGTACGGCAAATCCCGTGCCAGCCGCGGTACTCGCCGGCTCAGGCGGCGAGCGCCTGGACCGTCTCTATGGTGTCGGCTTCTTCGGGCCGCTTGTCTTCGCGGTAGCGGACCACCCGCGCGAAGCGGAGGGCCACGCCGCCCGGATATCGGGAGCTGCGCTGCACACCGTCGAACCGGATCTCCGCCACAAGCTCCGGTCGCACGTGCACCGTCCACCGGTCCCGACTGACCTCCAGCTCCTGCAACCGCTGCGTTTGCCAGCGCAGCATCTCGTCGGTCAGGCCTTTGAACGTCTTGCCGAGCATGACAAAGCCACCCGTCGCTGGATCGCGTGCTCCAAGATGAAGGTTTGACAGCCAGCCGCTGCGTCGGCCGTGACCCCATTCCGCCGCCAGGATCACCAGGTCCAGGTCCAGTGAGGGTTTGACTTTGATCCAGCCCGTACCCCGGCGGCCGGCTTCGTAGAACGAATCCAGCGCCTTCACGACCACGCCCTCGTGTCCGCGCCGAAGGGTATCGGCGACGAATGCGTCCGCCGCCTGCACGTCGGCGGTCACCACGCGCGGCACGCGCCAGCGCTCGGCGACGGTGCCGCTCAAGATGGCCAGACGCTCCTCCAGCGGGTGGTCGATCAGGTCCTCACCGTCCAGGTGCAGGATGTCGAAGACGAACGGCGTGAGCGGCAGGGTGGCGCGCAGGCGATCGAGGTCCAGCCGGCTGCCGAAGCGACTGGCGCTGACCTGGAACGGGTGCGGGCGGCCGTCGGGCTGTAGGGCGAGCGTTTCGCCGTCCAGGACAACCGACTGGACTTCGAGCGCTCCAGCCATCTCGACCAGCTCCGGGACACGGCTGGTAATGTCGTCCAGGCTGCGGGTGAAGACGCGGATATCACTTCCCGAGCGGTGGATCTGGACGCGTGCACCGTCGAGCTTCCAGTCGATCGCGGCTGGCGACGTACGCTCCAGGGCCGCGCCCACGGACGTCGCCGACTGGGCCAGCATCGGCTGCACCGGCTGTCCGACGCGCAGTCGGAACTGATTGAGGCCGGCGGGCCCGTCGCGCAACGCGGCCTCGGCGACGGCATGCAGGTCGCCGCGCAGCATCACGGCGCGACGCACCTCGGCCACGGGTACGTTCAGCGCGCGCGCCAGGGCTTCGTGCATGACACCCGCGAGAGCGCCCTGCCGCAGCTCACCGATGATCAATCTCACGAGGAAGTGCTGCTCCTCGGGAGTGGCCTGTGCCAGAAGAGCCTGGAGCAGGCGGCGGCGTTCGGCCTGCGAGTCTTTGCCAGCCAGCGTCCCGATAGCGTCCAGGCTGGCGTCGACCTGCTGGAGGGTCAGCGTTGGAGCTGCCGCGGGCGCCGGCAGGTCGCGCATGGAGGCGTAGCCAACGCCGATCTGCCGCTGGCGCAACTGACTGGACAGATAGGCCGCGGCGATCGAGGCCTCGTGCGGCTCGACGCGCCGGAGCGTCGCGGCCAGTCGGTCGATCTTTTCGGAGCGAGCCGCGGTGCCCGAGACGGCGGCTGAGGTCTCGACGATCTCAGCGAGGAGCATCGTCGGGCGGCGTTGGGTCCCGTGTGGCCGCGTCGAACTGACGCTGGAAAGCGGCCTGGCGGGCGCTGCGCCGGGCCAGCTCGGAGAGCGAAAAGGCGCGCTCGGCAGCCGTCGCGAGCTGCGACTGGGTGAGCTGCAGGCCCTGGATCGCGTCGCTGAGGGCGACGGCGCTGGCGTGATCGCCGACCTGCTCGACGGCATGTGTGAGCTCGGCGACCGCTCGGGCGACGTGTTCGCTGGCCGCGCGCAACCGCACGTACTCGGTGCGATGGGCGTCGACAGCGGTCCAGTCGGGAGCGGTCATCGTGCCGGGAGAATACATCGAGAGGCCGTACACTGCGCGTGCGACACTTTGCCATGCCCGTTGATCTGACTCCGAACGGAACGCGGGGCGTGAAGATGCCGTCCATGCCGCGGCCACTCATGCAGGCCGGCTTTGCGGCGTTCAACATGGTCGCGCGCATGCGCGGGACGCGGCTGCTGACGCTTACCACCTATGGCTCGAAGTCGCAGCGCGAACACAGCGTCCCGCTGCAGTACTTCGACGATCCGACGCATGCTGGCGCCTGGCTGGTGGTGGCGTCGTTTGCGGGCGCGGCCAAGCATCCGTCGTGGTACGTGAACATGGCGCGCAATCCGGATCGGGTCCGGGTCACCCTCGGGAAGCGGACCGTGTCCGTGCGGGCTGACTCACTCTCAGGCGCCGAACGGGCCGAGACGTGGGACCGCATCGTGGCGGCGTCGCCCGGCTACGCGGACTACCAGGCCAAGACCGACCGCGAGATCCCTATCGTGCGACTGACGCCCGTCACAGCCTGATTGCGATGCCGCGTTTTCTGGATATCCACCACAGCGCCCAGGGCCTGACTGCGGAGCAGCTCGCGGCGATGCACGCCCGGGATGTCGCCATCCAGGCCAGGTATGGCGTGACGTTCATCCACTACTGGTACGACGCGGCCAGCGGCAAGATCTTTTGCCTGGCCGACGCCCCCACGCGCGAAGCCGCGATGGCCGTCCACGTCGAGGCGCACGGTGCAGCCGCCGACGAGATCTTCGAGGTCATCGAGGGCGACTAGCGGACCCCGAAGAGTCTGAGTCCGGCGCGAGGGCGAAGCCAATCGCCGCGTCGCGCGACAGGGCCAGTCCCTCATGCCAGGCGCTGGCGGCCGCCGCGGCATCCAGGCTGCCGCGCACCAACGCGAGTCGATCGTCGAGCCGCTGCCGCGCGGCGGGCGCCGCGATAACGCCGATACGCGCGCGCTGCGCGATCGCGGCACCGGCCAGGCGCAGCGCCTCCAGTGGCCGATCGAAAGCGGCCGCCAGGCACGCCAGACGCTCCAGCACCATGGCCACGCTGGGCTCCGCGCCCAGGTCGCGCTGGATCTCCAGGCTCTCCGTGAGCCGCGCTCGCGCGGTCGCGTACTCGCCCGCCTCGCCGAGCATTTCGCCCAGGTTGGCCAGCGTGAGTCCCAGGCCATGCCGATCGCCGAGCATGCGTCGGATGCCGATGCTTTCCTCGAAAATCCGAGAGGCCTCGTCCAGGTCGCCCTGATCGCGGGCCACAATTGCCAGATTGTTGAGGACGGTCGCCAGCCCGGCCAGGTCGTCGTTCTGGCGGGCGAGCGCCACGCCCTCCGCATACAGTGCGCGCGCACGCGCATAATCGGCCTGCTCGTGGGCCAGATTGGCGAGGTCATTCACCGATCGCGTGTAGCTGACGGTGTCGCCGGTCTGATGGGCGATGGCCACGCTTTCCTCCAGGTGGCCGCGCGCGGACTGCGCGTCGCCGCCCTTCAATTCGGCAGCTGCCAGGTCGACCAGCGCCGACCGCGTGCGACTCGGATCGCCCAACCGGCGGCGGATGTCCACACTGTGGCCCACCAGCTCGCGAGCCAGCGCATAGTTGCCGAGATTGAACGCGAGCAGGCCACCATGTTCGAGGGCCATCGCCTGCAGGTCGAGGCGACCCATGGCGCCTGCCAGGTCGGCCGCGCGCACGGTACGTTCGACCCCTTCCGCCAGGTGTCCATGCACGATCCAGAACCACTGGAGCGCGTCGACCAGCCGGCTGGCCCGCTCCGGTTCGCGGAGCGCCATCCAGGTATCGAGAGAGCCACGCAGATTGCCGTGCTCGGCCTCCAGTCGTGCCAGCCAGAGACCCTGGTCGGCACCGGTGAGCTGCTCACGGGCACGTTCGGCGAATGAGAGGTAGGCGCTGGCGTGTCGGCGGCGGAGGGCCGCCTCTTCGCCGCTTTCGCCAAGGCGCTCCAGCCCGAACTCGCGGATGGTCTCCAGCATGCTGAAGCGCGGTTCTGCGTCAGACTGGCCGTCCCGATTTGAGCTGGGGTCTGCCTGAACGAGGCTTGCTGCCAGTAACGAGTCCAGAAGGTCCACGAGGTCGTCTGACGGCGGCGGCAACTGCCCATCCTCGCGCGCAGGACCGCCAGCGATCGAGCGCACCGCGGCCAGCGTGAAGCCGCCGACGAACACGGCGATCCGTCGAAACAACACTTGCTGCGCTGCATCCAGCAGGTCGTAGCTCCAGGCGATCGTCGCCCGCAGCGTCTGGTGCCGCGCCGGCAAGTCGCGCGCACCACCGGTCAGGACCACCAGACGATGCTCCAACCGCGCTAACACGCCATGCACCGACATCGCGCGCAGGCGTGCTGCCGCCAGTTCGATGGCCAGCGGCAGTCCGTCGAGTTGCCGACAGATCTCGGCGAGATCGTCCGCGTTGCCACCGGTCAGACCAAAGCCCGGATCCACAGAGCGCGCGCGTTCGACGAGCAGGCGCACCGCATCCGACCGTGCGAGGGCGGGCGGATCGGCGACCTGTGCACGCTCCGGCAGGCTCAGGGGCGGGACGCTGAATTCCTGCTCGCCTCGCACGCGCAGCGGTGCGCGGCTGGTCACCAGCGCTTTCACGCGAGGACACGCCTCCAGCAGCTCCGCCAGCCAGGC
>JAFAWJ010001061.1 GCA_019242065.1 Chloroflexota bacterium | reverse complement strand
TGTTTCCAGACTGTCATTCGCCAACGCTGGGTACGCACGGCTGTTTGTCGCCCGAAGCAACAGCCGACGGGGCACGGTTTGCGTGACCCAGGTCCTGTTACGTGATGTGTGGCACAGAAACGGACGGGTACCGCTGATGCTAGCCCGACCGGACACCCTGATCATCGAAGCAAATGCCGCCGTGCGCGACGCGCTCCGGCTTCTCCTTCAGGACGCAAGCTGCGAGGTGTGACGCCAGACTCCACACCGGTTGCCGCTAATCAAAGGTGACAAGACCACGAACGCCTCCCTTACTCGATTATCTCGTCGCGCTGACCGCTCCTCAGGCACCAATGTCAAAGATCGGCCAACAAATCTCGGTGCGCCAGCGGGTTGCATCGTCGGTGTGGCGCCTGCCGACGAGGTAGTACTCACGGATCGGCCCGGCCACGCCGAGCGCATGGCTCGCCACATGCGCGGCGAGCGAACCGTAGGCTCGATCGGCCTCGGAATGGTGACCGTGGTGCGTCGTAACGGCGACTTCGGCCGCGGGAACGACGATGGGCTCGACCCGTCCTGAAGGTCGGACGTTGGCTCGACAGGGCACGAAAACGGTCGCGTCCCCCTGCTCATGGGTGAACAACTCGTTGGCGTACACGCCTCCGCCAGGCCCATCCGGCGACGCATGCTGCGCGGCGAGGCAGGCGTAGAGCTCGCCGAACGCACCCTCGAACCAGAGGACAAGGTCGTCCGTCTCGACGGTGGCGTGAATGCCCGCGGCCGGGGTTGCCTCGATGCGGCGGTGCTCGATGTTCGCTTGCACTGCTGCACCCGAGGGCTGGAGAAGGTCGCGTAGCGATTGGAGGGCCAGGCTGGTGCGGTCGAGCGCAGCCTCGAGGCGCTCGAGATGGCCGGCGATCAACTCCGTGCGACGACCCGGGTCGGGTGCGCCAAGAACCGCACGAATGTCGTCGAGCGGCATCTCGAGGGCACGAAAGCGCCGAATGACCTGGGCTGTCGGGATCTGCTCAGCGCTGTACCGCCGCCGCCCAGTGGCGGGGTCGACGTCGGCCGGCTCCAGGAGGCCGACCTCGTGGTAGTGCCGAAGCGTCTTCACACTGAGGAGCGTCGCGCGCGAGAAGTCGCCGATGCTCAGGCTGGAGCGCATCGACCTCCAGTGTGCAACCTCCCCCTGGGGGAGGTGCAAGGCCGGAACGAGGTCTTGCTTGTCCTGTAACGGGAGGCAGGAGAGTGTCGGAGGCGTCTCCCACGCCCACCGGAAAGGAACACTCGATGTCAGCTCAGCTTTCCCCAGTAGTCGCCGCGCATATTGCGGCCATCAACGCCGGCCAGGTCGATGCGATCCTGGCGACCTTTGCCCCCGACGCCTTCGTGAACGACAACCGCCGCGAGATTGTCGGAATCGAAGCCATCCGCCGCTTCGTCGAACGCGAGATTGTTGGGGATCATGTCACGATGGAGGTCCAGGAGTGCATCGATCACTACGGCGACGTCATCATGCGGGCGCGCTATGACGGGACGTATGACAAGACCAACCTGCCTCCAGAGTTGATCCTTACCAACTATTTCACACTGCGGGACGACAAGATCGTCGGGCTGGTGATCGTGTTCAACCAGCCGTCGCCTTACTGATGGACCAAGCCGTCCTCACGGCAGTGGCCTCATGACGCTCCACGGACGCGTCGCGATCGTCACCGGTGGCGCGCGCGGCATTGGACGCGCGATCTCACTGGCGTTTGCTTCGGCAGGCGCCGCCGTCGGCGTGAACTTCGCCACGGATGCGACCGCCGCGGAGACCGTTGTCAGTGAGATCGTCTCAGGTGGCGGACGCGCTCTCGCCGTTCGCGCCGATCAATCGCGATCCGACGACGTCGACCGACTTTTCGCAGAGGTCACGCGAGCATTCGGCCTAGTGGACGTGCTGGTCAACAACGCTGGCGTCTTCTCATTTCAGCCGATTGAAGAGGTCACTGAGGCGGAGTTCCACCGTCTGTACGCCACGAACGTTCTGGGCCCGATATTCACCATGCAGCGCTTTATCGCGCAGGCACCGGCGAGAGGCGGCTCGATTGTCAACATCGCCTCGGCC
The DNA here is from genome assembly GCA_019242065.1 of Chloroflexota bacterium. The sequence goes on along the minus strand of JAFAWJ010001061.1, from coordinate 4,214 downwards.
GGAATTGCGGTGCGTGGGCCCGGCTCAGCGCTCTACACGTCGACGAAGGGCGCGCTGGTGACGATGACGCAAGTTCTGGCCAAGGAGCTTGGGTCACGTCAGATCCGCGTCAATGCGATTGCCCCCGGTGCTACCCAGACCGAGGGTGCTCGAGAGGTCGGTGTCACCGACGACAGCGATCGTTACCGTCGGCTCCTGGCCGCCACTCCGCTCGGACGCGTAGGCCACCCTGAGGATATCAGCCCCGTCGCCGTGTTTCTGGCGTCCGACGACGCCCGCTGGATCACTGGCGACACCCTGTTCGCGGCCGGTGGAATCCAATGAGTGAGCAGCGTGGCAAGCAGGCTTCGCCACGCAGGCCGGCGTCGTTGAACGCAAACCTGACTGATGTGCAACGACCGCGCCTCTTGCGCGTCAACGATGCATGGGATGTCTTGGCGTGTTGGTTGCCTTCGCTCTGATCCTGGCCATGGGCACCTGGGCCGCGGTTGGCTTGATTTCTCTGGCGGCCACGTTGGTCGTGGCAGGGCTGGTCGGTTGGGCGGCCGACATGGTGGTGCCCGGTGAGCTGCCTGGCAGCTGGGTTGGCGCGGTCCTGGCGGGATTGATTGGCGGCTTCATCGGCAGCCTGCTGTTCAAAGCCCTGGGGATCCACGATCCTGGCTTCGCGGTGCTCGGCGTCGACCTGCTGCCCGCGTTCATCGGCGCGGTGATCGTCGTTGTGGCCGTGGAGCTGTACACGACACGGCGCCCCGTGGTGTGAGCGTCGACTGGCCCGCGCCCGCTGGGCCGACCGCCAGCAGCACGTGTTTCAACGCGCCGAAGCCGTCGTAGTAGGCTGCCGTGCCCTCGAGGGCGACGTGGCAGAGAATTGGAGCTCAAAGGACAGGTCTCCTCGAGGGAGAAGCGGGTCTGGAGATTGCACTGGGCGACACGGGATCGACGGCGAGCAGGCGAACGACCCGCTCGCCAACCTGTTCGATCAGTCTGGGATCGTTGCGCGTTTTGGCCAGTAACAGGGCGCCCTGAAAGCACGCCAGCACCGTTGCCGCAGTCGACTTGACTTCCGTTGCTTCGAGCAGACCTGCATCGGCAGCGTCCTGTAGCGCCAGCTCGAAATAGCTCAGGTAGCCGTCGAAGACGCTCGCAACGCGCTCACGTACGGCGAGTTCCAGCGTCCCGACTTCGGCGGCCAGGTTGCCAAATGGGCAGCCCCGAACGAGCTCGCCATATTGGTGCTCGGCAACCAGTCGAAAGAACCGCGCGAATCGTCGTGGCGCGGGGACGTCGTGCGCAAATGCCGGCTCGAGGACCTCAGCCCAAGCTCTCGCCCACTGGCGGTCGACCGCGGCGATGACCAGCTCATGCTTGGCTGAGAAGAAATGGTAGAAGCTACCCTTCTGCACGCCGGCAGCCGCGCACAGATCATCAACACTGGTCGCCGCGTAACTGCCGGCATGAACCAGGTGGCAGGCACTGTCGATGAGCCGCTCGCGGGCGGTGCTGGTACGAGGCAGGCATAGTTGACCAGTCAGTTTGGTATGGATCGCGACGCCGGTCGTCGGCAAGCCAGAGTGCCCAACTGCTGGCCCGATCCGGCAGAAAACTCACGGTGATCCGGGTAGTGCCGAGTCACCACCGGGGTCGGGCTGGGTTCTGGCTCGATACATTAGAGCCGCGACCAGCGCCGCCAGACAGATGCTTGCTTCGACGGCAACCGTCACCCGCACCCCGGCTGCCGCCGTAACGACGCCATTCAACACGGAGCCGGCTGGTTGGATGCCATTCGTCAACAGGGTGAACACGGACATCACACGCCCGCGCAGCTGATCGGGCGAGTTCAGCTGCAGGAGCGAGTTGACGGACGTCCCAAACACCTGGATAGCGGCACCGACCAGCGCCAGCACGACAAACGCGACTGCGAACCACGAGACTACCGCCAGCGATAAGTACAGCAGCCCGAAACAGGCCGCGGCGGTCAAAAAGGTCTTCTCCGACGCACGCGCGCGTCGCGCGACCACCAGGGCGGCGAAGAGTGAGCCAAGCCCGACTGCCGCGACGAGCAATCCGAACTCGGAGGCTCCGACGTGGAGCGCGTCCTCAGCGATCAGCGGGATGATCGTGCTCGTGCTGTACACGAAGGCACCGTTGCCCAGCAGAACGATCATGGCGACGGTCAACTCGCGCTTACCGAGGAGGAACCGCACCCCTTCGCGCAACTCCACCACCACCGCGGTCTGGCGGGAAGGCGCGATCGCACGGCGGAACTCCGCCGAGCGGAGGAAGGTGAGGCTGATCAGAACAGCCAGGAAACTGATCGCGTTGAGCAGGAAACACGTAGCGATGCCGAACGCGGCGATGGCAAGCCCCGCCAGCGCGGGTCCGACGAGTCGCGCAATGCTGAACTGGGCGGCATTGAGGCCGACCGCGTTGACCACATGCTCGCGGCCGACCAGTTCCACCACGAACGCCTGCCGCGTCGGCTGATCGAACGCGTTGACAAACCCCAGCAAGATGGCGAGCAGGTAGATCTGCCAGACCTGCACCTGCCCGCTGGCTGTGAGCGCCACCAGCGCCGCCGCCTGGAGCATTGAGATGGTCTGTGTGACGTACAGGATCCGCCGCTTGGGCAGCCGATCCACCACCACGCCGGCAAAGAGCACCGTGAACAGGATCGGCAGCGTCTGCAATGCCGTCACTGTGCCGAGAGCGATCGCTGAATGCGTGATGTCCAGCACGAGCCAGGCTTGACCGACATTCTGCATCCAGGTGCCGATCTGGGACACCAGCTGGCCGGTCCAGAACAGCCGAAAGTTGCGGTTGGATAAGGACGAAAACGTCGTTTCCAGGCTGGCGATCCAACCCGGTCTGGTCGGTGTGTGAACGGCGCCTACCTCGTGCATGACGTGGGCCGCGATAGTAGCAGCCGCCATTCACTCAGGAACTGGCCTCCAGGGAGTACAGCGCGCGGCGGGCAGCGGTGGATGTTTTGGCTCGGGTGCAGGAATTCGTCCGCAGCGCCGACTTCGACACGGCTGAGGCGGGCCCTGGTCCTCAGCGACTCCACCGCAATCCTCGTTTGGGAATGGACCTGCGCGGTGCAGTACCTGCTAGGTCGAGCCTCTACGGACCAGATGCAGCAGTGCCGCGGGGGCGGTCGACGCCATTCAATGCGGAGGTAATCGCTTCGGCCACACGCGTGGCGAGCACGGGCAGGTCAGGTCGGCCAGTCGCGCGGCGGCGATGTGGTCGGCGCCGACAACAGCCAGATCGCGCGGTGCACACAGCCGCAACTGACGCATATCCGCGCACCGCAAGCGCAAGGTTGTCGTTGAAGCAATCGGCTGTATAGAGGATGGGAGCTATGCCATTTCAATAAGGAACGTGGGAGGTCCAGCGTAGTCAGGCGGCGAGCAGACGCATCGTCGTTGGCAGGGTCTCGTCGCGCAGCATGCTTGCGGTCGGCCCCGACCATCGGGCCTCATATTTCTGGCGGAGCAGTTCGCTCACGCGCGCGATGGCGGCCGCGTCGGTCACCGCCTCGGCATCTACCGCGACGCGGAGGGCGCCCGCGTGGACCGCTCCGTGCGGATTCGCGCTCAACTCACGGTACCACCGCCCCTGCGGCCCACGGACCGAGCGCACATAGGCGCTGGGGCCGTCGGTGACGATCCAGATGGTTGTGCGGTGGACGGGCGCGCCACCGCCCCGCGACGTCTCGATCTCTATCTCGGGCGTGGATTGCCACAGCGCCAGGGTTTCCGCGTCGAACGCGCTCATTCGTCATCCCACGGCTGACGACGACTGGACGTGCCGTCGCCACCGGTGACGCGGGTTGACTCGATGTGTATCTTCATGCGATCGATCCGCGGGCCAGGAGAGTCCCAAGTATCCATGCCCCGGCTATTTTAGGCACTTGGACGCGGAATTGTTCTGTCTGTCTGTTCAGGGCCAGGCGATAGCGGCGGCGCGGCGCGCAAGCCCTGTCGTCGCACCTCCGTCTCCAACGCTTGACAATCAGTCAATCCAGAGCACTCCCAGCGGCGAAAAAACCGTGTCTCCCGCAGGCGAAGACCCGCCAATGCAACAACATGCGCGGGTATGATGACCCCACGCGGGGAGGGATCGAAGATGTTGGTGCACCAGGGAGCGGGAGACGGGGACCTGGAAGCGGGCAGGCTGATGAGTCGACGGCATGCACTGGTCGCGCTGAT
>JAFAWJ010000253.1 GCA_019242065.1 Chloroflexota bacterium | reverse complement strand
GACAACGTTCCGCCAGACCTGAGCCGCCGACCCATCTACCTCGTCTCCAGCAATATGCACAGCCTGCCGAACCTGTTGTCGGGCTCGGCGATGGCCCGCCAGTCGGAGATCGTCGACTACATCCGCGAGTCGGATAGTGACCTGCTGCGCGCCGAGTACGAGGGCATCTCGTCCGACCGCGTCCGCAGCAGCCCGGAGAACTTCCTGTATTACGCCGCCAAAAAGTACCTGGCCGATCCGCGCAACGCCGACGCGGCCGCTATCTTCGGCGCCGAGGAGCACGCGGCGGGCATCACCACGCTGCACGTGCCATTTGGCCCGGACGTCGACGCTCAGGTCATCGAGCTGAACAAACTGCGCGCGGACCGCATCGACCGCCGCCTGGCCGATTTGCCGGCGCTGGATCGCCTGAGCGCCAGCGAGGCGCTTATCGTCAACATCGACTATCCGCTCGGTCAAGCGAGCTATTTCCTGGAGCGGGCGCTGGCCCGCAAAGTGGGTGCGCTGCTGGGCCTGTACGTGATGGGCAAGGGCGCCACACTGACGGGTCGGGTGGGTGACATCCTGCTGTGCAACATCGTCGCCGACGAGCGCAGCGCGACGACCTACCTGCTCCACAACTGCTTCAACGCCGAAGACGTGGAACGTTACCTGGTGTACGGCACGGCGCTCGACAATCAGCGCGCGGCGAGTGTGCGCGGCACGTTTCTCCAGAACTGGGGTTACCTGGACGCCCTGCACCGGGCGGGCAACAACCTGGTCGAAATGGAAGCCGGCCCGTACCTCGAGGCGTTTACCGAGCTGATGCTGCCCCAGCGTGCGCCGCAGGGCGAGATGGTCAACCTGGTAGGTGCGCCGGTGGACCTGGGGTTTGTGCACTATGCGTCGGACACGCCATATACCAAGGGTCAGACGCTGGGCGAGCAGAACCTGAGTTATTTCGGGATGGACTCCACCTACGCGGCGGCGGTCGCCATCGCCCGCCGCATCCTGAACATGGAGGTGGCGCGGCTCTCTGGCCCGACGACATCGGATGCGACGACGCACGCCGCGCAGCCGGTTGCGGTCTCGCGCTAGAAGGTCGGCCTAGACGCCAGTTTCGCTATTGGCCGAGCGTCTGTGACAGTCTGCGCCTGGAACGCGGCCGAAACCGCCAGCCGGCTCGTGAGATGCGCCCGGAAGGTCTAGCGACTGATCGCGACCGCGGCGTGCGAGTAGCGCGCATCGCTGGTGTTCATCGCCGCGTCCAGCGCCGCACCACTGATCACCCGGTCCCACCCCAGGCCGTCGACGTTGATCGGATCGTTGTATAGAAAGCCGTCGTCGACGACGCCAGTCACCAGGATGTAGTGGTCGCCAAAGTAGTAGGCGCCACCGCGCCCGGGCAGCAGCCGATAACGCACCTGCACGATCACCGGCTCGCCCTGCTGAACGTGCGCGCGAATGTCGTCCAGGCTCCAGCGGTTGATCGACCCATCGTCTCCCTGCAGATCGACCGCTTGCAGTCCGTGTTCGTGCACGACCTGGGCGAGGGCGGTGATCAGAGTGCCGACACCGTTGCCGCGCATGTGCTGCGCATCGAGCGTTTCGGCGCGCAGTTGTGGCGGAGGTACCGACACGCCGAAGGCGTCCAGGCCCATCCCGAGCGCAGTCGGACCGCAATTTGCCTCGGCGTACGCACTCCCGTCCAGCTGCGAGCGATACGGGGCAAAGACGTGAAAGATGTCCATCGCCGTATCGGCCGGATAGGCCTGCGGCAACGACCGCGTCGCCGGCGCACGCCCGACATCCAGATCAACCGCGTCGACCCAGCCGGTCATCGCCTGGCGCGTTTGACCATCACCCGGATCGCGGACCTGGACGCGCCCGTGGCTGACGTCGCTCACGCGCTCCAGGGCCGCTCCACCCGGCAGCTGATGCAGGCTGGCGCTGCCCGCGGCGGCGGTCTTGAACAGGTCGGTGACGCCCCGAGACGTGAGCCAACCGGAGTTGAGGATGGCGTCGATATTGTCGGGCAGCTGGATGGCCGCGGTCTGGTCATCCTGGGACGCCTGGCTGGCGTCGGGCACCGGCGGCGCGGTGCTGGTGCTGAGCGGTCGTCCGCCGGGCAAAAAGATGTCGACGCCGGACTGGATCTGGTCGGCGTTGTCGAGGTGGTTGGCATTGATGATGGCCTGCAGGTCGACCCCGTAGCGGTTGGCCACGTCGGCCAGGTGATCGCCGTCGCGCACGGTGTACAGCACGCCATCGGTCGGCAGGATCAGCAGGTCCTGACCGATGAGCAGCAGGTCGGGATCCGAGATGTCGTTGGCCCACAGGATGGTTTCGGGTCGCAGGTTGTACTGCTCGGCGATCTGCCACAGGACTTCGCCTTCGGTGACGATGTGATGCACTGGGCCCGGGCGTTCGGGCGGCTGGGGAGCCGGAGCCGCGATGCCCGCAAACGGTGATGATTCCGGCGTGCTCTCGGGGGTGACCTGCGCGACCGCCTGAGTGGCCTGAGCTGTCGCCTCGGCGCTGACGAGGGTCGGTTCGGGAGCGCTGGCGGCGGCCTGCGGGGCCGGCTCCGCGGGCGCGGGTCGCAGCGCCGAGCCATCCGCCACGAGCAGCAGCGCGCCGCCGAGGCAGGCGATCAGGGCCATCACCGCGAAGGTCAGTCGCCAGGGGTGGCGCCGCCAGAGCACACGCATGCTGTCGAGGCCAGCATGCCAGCCAGCCGCGCCATGGGGCCAGCATTGCGGCCCGGTTCGAGATGGCCTTGAGATAGCCTCAGGTGAGCGGCCGCATCTGCGGCGGCAAGAGCCTGGCGATCTCGTCCTGGATGCGCTGCGCCGCGGCCGGGGCGCCGATGCCGCGTTCGAGCCGGAACACCGGTCCGACGCGCACCAGGATCTTGACGGGCCGCGGGAAGAACGCGCCCGGCGGGAGCGCGTCGAACGAACCGCCGATGCCTACCGGCAGGATGGGCACGTCGGCGCTGGCGGCGATCCGCGCCAGGACCGGATTGATGTCTTCGAGGTGACCGCTGCGCGTGCGGGTCCCCTCGGCGGCCACCGCCAGCGCGCTGCCAGACCGCAACACGCCGAGCATGCGGCGGATGCTGCCCGAATCGCGCCCGTCGCGGTCGACGGGGATAGCGCCCCAGCGCTGCAGAAACCAGCCGATGAAGGGCATGTGGAACATCTCGGTTTTGACGACGGTGGCGGTGTCGGGAAACGGGTCGAGAACCATGAGCGCGGGGACGTCGAGCACGCTGGCGTGGTTGAGGACCACGAGCAGCGAGCCGTGCGGCGGAATGTGCTCGGCACCGACCAGCTCGAGGCGGTGGTACGGGCGCATGTACAGCCACAGGATGCCTTTGATCAGGCGTCGGTCGAGCGGAGTGCGCGCCGCGGCGCGCGGCGTAGCCGGTGGCGTGACGAGCGGAGCCGTGCGAGGGGACATGCCGACGCGCCTGATCTTAACAGTAGAACAATTGTTGCAATTGAAGAACGCGTGTTCTAGAGTGATCAGGTAGCGACGCCGGCCCGCGGCGCCGCCCCAGCGCAAGAAGAATGAGGAGAGAACAGTAGATGTTGCGAGTAACGTTGCTGGGCAACCTGGGCGCGGATCCCGAGGTGCGCTTTTCGCAGAAGGGCACCCAGTTCGTGCAGTTCTCGGTGGCGGTCAGCCTGGTGCGCTTTGGGCCGGATCGTGAGCGGCAGGAGAACACCGAGTGGTTCCGCGTCAGGGTCTCGGGCAGGCAGGTGGAGTACGCCCAGCGCCTGACCAAAGGCAGTCGTGTGTTTGTGCTTGGCCAGCTGGACATCGGCCACTACCAGAGTAAGACCGGCGAGGCGCGGGTCAGCTATGACGTGTGGGCGGACGAGATCCAGATTGCGTCGTCGAACCGTCCGTACAGCGCGGAGATGGATGGTCCAGAGGCTGAGAGCCAGGCGGGCGAGCCGGCACTGACGGGCGTCTCGAGCCTGGGCGGCGGCGGCAACGCGGCCACGAATGGTCGGGCGCCAGCCCAGAATGGTCGCGCTCGCGCCGCCCGCGGCGACGGCGGCGGAGCCAGTGGTGGCTCGGCTGGGGACCTGGAGGACCTGCCTTTCTGAGCGCAGACAACGGCCGAACACCCAGTACACACGACGACTGAACAAGGGACGCGCGTGGCGACGGCTGGGTAGGGATCAGATGCCGAACAGGGCGGGTAGCTCGCCGAGGCTGTGGATGATGATCCACGGGGTGACCTTGCGGCTCGCGAGGTCCGCGGCGTTGGCGCGAAAAGCAACGAACTTCGCGCCAACTTTGGCCCGCGCGGCCGCCAGCCCATCCAGGTAGGCGTCGCCGACCACGTACGTCGGACCGCCACCCAGCTGGGTGTGCGCCTGAGCGACCCCGTCGCCCGCCGGCTTGAGCGCGCCGACCCGCTCGCGGGCCAGGACCAGCTCAAACGCGGTGCGCAGGTCGAACCGCTCGAGCGCCGCCTCGGCGGAGCCCACCGAGTTATTGGTGAGCACCGCCAGGCGCAAGCCGGCGGCGCGCAAGCGGTCCAGGGTCGGCCGCGCGTCGGGTTCGACGCTGCCCTCGAGCATGCCCTCACGCTCGAAGCGGTCGACCAGCTGCCACAACTCCGTGGCCAGGGACAGGTCGTGGGCGGCGGCCAGGTCCATCCACTCGGGGATGGAGCGGCTGCGCGGATCGGCCGGCGGCTCGGTCAGCGCACCCACCTGCAGCAGCCGCGCGATGACCGCGCGACGAATGCCCAGGAAGTCGATATGCGAGTGGACCAGGGTGTTGTCGAGGTCGAAGACGACGATCGGCGATGCGGCGGACACGCTAGCGGACACGACGGTACTCGGGATGTCTTCCGACGCGGACCCGAGGGCGACGGCCTGAGCGTTGGCTGGCGCAGCGCCGCGCGCACTCAGGGCAGCCGCGCGCTCAGAGCAGCCGCGTAGCGCCGAACCAGTGCGCCGTCCAGTACGCGCTGCTCAGGCTCGAGATCTTCACCCCCGAGGCTTCGTTGGCGGCATTCACGAACTGGTCGTTGCCGATGTAAATCCCGTTGTGGCTCAGACCCGGCGCCCACGTGTTCTGGAAAAACACCAGGTCCCCGGGCTTCAGGTCGTCGCGCGAGGGATGCGCGCCGCTGTTGTACTGCGCGAGCATGCCGCGGCTGATCTGCTTGTTCAGCTGGTGCGCCACGTACCACACGAAGCCCGAGCAATCGAAACCGCTGGGGCTCTCGCCGCCCCACACGTACGGATCGCCAAGCAGCTTGAGGCCGACCCCCACCAGGGCGTCGTCTGGCGCGCTTGGCCCTGAGGCGACCGTCGCCACTGCCGCGGCCGGCTTCGCGGCTGGCGTGGACGTAGCCGTCGGCGCCGCGGACGCGCCTGGCGTTGGTGAGCTGGCAGGCGTCGCAGCCGCTACGGGCTGCGTTGACGCCGGCAGCGAGGCCGCGACTTGCCCCGCTCCCGCTCCCGCTGCCTGGCTCTGTCCCGTCGTCCCCGCCACCGTCGGTTTGGCCGCCGTCTGACTGGCGCCCGTCGGCAGCAGTAGGACCTGTCCCACGTGGATAAGCGCCGGATCGTCAAGCTGGTTCGCGTCAATTAACGAGCCCAGATCCACCTTCTCGGCCGAGGCGATGTCGCGCAGTGTCTCGCCGCCCGCCACGACGTGCTCCCTGGTAGGTACCGTCACGTTGTGGCCTGGGGTGGCCGTGCTGCCGCCAGCGGCCGGCGCGCCGGTCGCCGCCGCCGCGGTGACCGACGGCGCTGGATTCGCACCAGCGTGTGATCCTGAACCGCCGGGCACGCTCAGGACGGTGCCAACCAGCAGGTGGTTCGCATCGTCCAGGTGATTGAGCTGCACCAGCGCGTCAGGTGTCGTCCCGAAGTGCTGGGCGATCGCCCACAGCGTGTCGCCAGCGGCGATCGTGTAACTGCCGGTTGCGGCCGAGCTGGGGGCCGAGGTCGTAGCTGACGCCGCGGGGGTCGCCGAGCTGGTCCCGGAGCCCGCCGTCGCGGGCAGCTTGAGCGTCTGACCAACCATCAGCGCGTTGGCGTCGCCGAGGCCGTTGAGAGCAACGAGCGTGTCGGTATCAGTACCCGCGTCGAGCGCGATCTGGAACAGAGTGTCGCCGGGTTGGACGACGTGCACACTGGTCGGGCTGGCTTCGGCGCGGACGGCCACCGGCGCCAGGATGACGCACAGTGCCGTGACCGCCAGGCCAACCGTGGCCCTGGGTGAACGTGGCATTCATGCCGAGTCTAGACTTCGCCTACAGACCCGCTCCGGGCGCACGCCTAACAGCGGCGTCACGAGTCGACAGAACACCGGCCCGATGCCGTGGTCGACTCACCCACACGAGCACCGCCAGCACGCAGCCCAGGATTCCCAGCGCGACGCCGATGTACGCCACCGTGAGCGCGTGCTGCGTATTGGCGTCGGCCGCCTGCAGCTGCGCGCTGACCTGATCCGGGTCAGGCGCGATCACAGGAAACTCGATGCCGCTGGTCGCGCTGACCGCGGCGAACTTGCCATCCGCGGAATCGAACTTCTCGTTGATCGGATCCGAGCCGAGCGTGCCGCCGAAGGTGAAGACGTAATCGCCCGCGCGGGTCGGCACGATGTCGGCCACGTAGTAGCCAGGCTGACCGAACACGGTGCGCAGCGGGAATTGCTGGGATTGTGCGCCCTGGCCAATCTGGAGCTGCAGGGTGCTTTCAGCGCCGGTCACGGGTTGCGCCGGGTTGGTGCCCGGCTTGGAGATACGGATACCCGCCGCGTTGTGCTGGTTGACGAAGGCCGGTTCGGTGTCCCAACCCACGACGACGTCGTACTTGCCGTTGTCGATGGTGCGACGCTCGTACGCGAGGGTGACCGAGGGCGCGGCCAGGAGTGCCACGAACACGCCGAGGGCGGTCGCCGCTGTCAGCCGTCGAAGCGACATGCGGACTTCAACCTAGCACACGCCTGGCACACGCGCGTCCGCGCGCAAACACTGCGTCCAACGCGTCGGCTACCAAGGTTTAGCTAAAAACCACAAAGAGTTTAGCTAAGAACCGTGTGAACAGTACGCCTAAAGCGCGTTTAAGCAGGGCTTGACGTGGGCTCGTATACTGGCGCGTGGCTGGAAACTGAGCTAACGAGATCCGTTCATTGGGCGAGGCGGGGAACCTTTTGCACTGTGGTGAGGGTGCTTTCACTAGCGTGACTAAGGGCAGCCACGTCGTACCGACGAAATCGGTTCGACTAGCGATTACTTCCACCACTTCTTTTTCCGGGAGTCGGCGTGCAGTACGCAGACAAAACGCTCACGTGCCGCGATTGCAATGCGACGTTCGTGTTCACCAGCGGCGAGCAGGAGTTCTACGCAAGTCGTGGCTTTGATAATCCGCCTGGCCGATGTCCTTCCTGCCGCGCGGCGCGTAAGGCGGAGCGATCCAACTCCTTCGGCCCAACCAGTTATGCCCCGAGTGGCTACGCGCCGGCGCCGCGCCGTGAAATGTTTGTGACGACGTGCGCCAGCTGTAATGGCGAAGCACGCGTCCCGTTCCAGCCGCGCGGCGACAAGCCGGTGTATTGCTCGGATTGCTTCGAGACGCAGCGCGGCGGCAGTCGACCGGTGCGAGGTGGCTATCGCTAGGCCGCGAGAGAAGTGCGCGCCGACCCGGACATGCGGCGTGTAAAGAAACACAGCCGGAGGCTGCCCGGCAGGGGATAAAATCAGGCGTTGCCGAAAAATGACTCGCTCGAAATGGATGGGACGGTGGTCGACGCCTTGCCCAATACGCAATTCAAGGTCAAGCTCGACAATGGGCACGAGCTCCTGGCGTATACGGGGGGCAAGATGCGCAAGTTTCGGATCCGTATCCTGCTGGGCGATCGAGTCCGAGTCGAGATGAGCCCGTACGATCTGACGCGGGGTCGGATCAGTTACCGCTATCGCTGAGCGCTCGTCCACGGCGTTGCGCCGACCCTAGCCTCAGCCCAGACCCCGCCCCTCCGCACCCCCACAACTCAGACATCTCTGCTCTCAAAGACTTGACAATGACACTGTCAAGTTCTATAGTGAGTGCGCCTATAGAGATTTGAGAAGGAGGTGCGCCTGAGTGGCGGCCAATCCCCGACGCGACTATTACTCGGTGCTCGGCGTGCCCCGCACCGCGTCCGACAAGGACATCAAGACTGCCTACCGCAAGCTCGCCCGCAAGCACCATCCCGACGTCAACCCCGGCGACAAAAAGTCTGAAGAGCTGTTCAAGGAGATCGGCGAGGCCTACTCGGTCCTCTCCGACGCCGACAAACGCAAAAAATATGACCGCTGGGGCTACGACTGGGAAAAGATCGAGCAGGCGCA
>JAFAWJ010000957.1 GCA_019242065.1 Chloroflexota bacterium | reverse complement strand
CGCTGCGACGTGCCATACGGGAGGCCCGCACGAGCCAGAATACGTGGCCAATCGATTGAGGCTTTCGGCAGATGAATCAGGACAGATCCGACTGCCACGCATGTCCTGGTCGAGCCACCACGATAGCGGCATCGTCCGCCGATCGCGCCCAGCGTTGCAGGATGCCGTCCGCTACCGCCTGCGGACTCTCGCGTGCGGTCTCAGGTGGTGTCTCCACTTGAAACCCCGGGCGGATCCCGTCAGTGTGCATGACCAGTGTCCACTCAGAGCCTAGCGCGTGTGAGAAGGTACGCAGACGCGGTAGTGTTAGTCCGACGATGCCGCGGTAAGCGATCAGGCGCTGCCAACGAGCGTTGACAAGTAGACAGGCTTCCGTATTCCCAACGCCCGCGTAGGTGAGCTGCTGAGTCACGGGATCGATGGAGGCGACTGACATTGCCGCGCCACGACTGCTCACCAGTGCGGCGTGGCATGCGCGCAAGCACTGTTCGGGCGACAGATGTGGCTGACGTTTGAGGGAGATTAGCGCCAGACCGGCAGTCATGCGACGTTCCACTGGGCCGACGGTATGCGAAGCTCGTGGGTGCAACACGTTTAGGCTCGCGGCTCCGGCGTGCTGGTCGTGGGCGACACACGGCTCCGCGTGACCCAGCGCCAGGCATCGCGAGCGGATCAATCGCATAGATCCTCGCAAGCGGCGTGGACACGTGCCATCCACACCGGAACAAGTTGCAGCAAACAAAGGCCGGACTGCGGCGCCCTTCTCGGCCTCCAGCAACAGCACATGGCCACGCGGAACACATCCAGTACCCGGAGTCAGTGAACGAGGTACCAAATCGGGCCGAAGGCGCTGGCAAGCATTGTTGCAGACACGTTGCTGGAGATACCGTAACCGTAGGCGCCGGGCGACACTCATGTATGTGCAACGCTGCATTATTCCGAATCAGGCACCGTGCGACACATGCGGTCCATGTAAATCGACGCGCACCGCCGGCACCCTAGCGTTGGCAATGCGTTCCGTGACCGGTGGGGGATGTGCAAAGTCGTGGATATGCACCCACCACGGTGCCGAACGGAACACGCGTGCACTGAGCGACGAAGAGGATGGGTTCATGTACGACACCGCTGACCTCGTTACGCGAAACTACGCCCCAGGCGGAGCAGCTGTCGTCGTACTCCACCGGCGTGCAGGGCGCGCCGTCAATACCCCTGCCAGGGCGGGGATTGGCGTGCCTGTGCGAGAGCCTCTCTGTCGAAGGAACCGCGCTGAGCTTGCCACAACGACCTGGGCGCCGCCGCACCACACAGGGCGTACAATGGTCGGCACGAACGGAGATCATTGCGAAGAAAGGTGTGAGTTGGTTCGGCCCGGCAGCGATCAAGACATCTCCCCTATGCCCTTGAACTCGCGGGACATAGGTGCCGACGAGCTGAAGGGGCTGCTCAATCTCGCGCCAGTGGCGGTCATTGTGCGTTCGTTCGGCAGCGACACCATCGTTTACTGGAGTCGGGGCGCCGAGGATCTATACGGCTGGGCCGCCGCGGAAGTGGGCGGCCAGGTAACTCACACCCTTCTGCGCACCCACTTCCCGATCTCCAAGGAAACTGTGGATGCCCAACTGGGCACCGCTGGGAGCTGGTCCGGCGAACTCGTACACATCCGGCGCAACGGGCAGGCAGTCGTCGTCGCAAGCCGACAGGCCGTGCAGCGGGACGCGCAGGGCCAACCAACCCTCACACTGGAAATCAACAGCGATATCACAGAACGAAAACTAGCCGAGACGCGTCTGCGCGAGAGCGAAGAGCGATTCCGGCTGCTGGTCGACAGCGTGCAGGATTACGCGATTTTCCTGCTTTCGGCGGATGCACGTGTGATGACGTGGAACGAGGGTGCGCAGCGGCTGAAGGGCTTCACGCCTGAGGAAATCATCGGTCACTCGTTCACCCGCTTCTACAGTGTCGAGGATGTCCAGCGCGGTCTACCATACAAACTCCTCGAACGGGCCACTGCCGAGGGGCGAGTGGAGCACGAGGGCTGGCGCATCCGCAAGGATGGCTCACGCTTCTGGGCGAATGTGACCATCACGGCACTGCGTGACCAGGCCGGCGAGCTTCGCGGTTTTGCAAAGATCACGCGCGATCTCACCGAACGCAAGGCATCTGAGGACGCTCGGGCGCAAGCGAATCGCGAGGAGGGCGCACGCCTGGCGGCAGAAGCAAGTCAGGAGGAGTTACGTGCCTCGCGGGATCAATTGGCCACGATCCTGGCCGGCGTGGATGAGGGCGTTATGGCGCAGGATCCTCAGGGGCGAGTCATTTACGCGAACACCACGGCTGCACAGATGTGCGGATTCAGCGATGGTCAGCTGCTGCAGCGGGCGAGCGTTGCAGAGGTCGTCGCGCGTTTTGAGGTTTTCGACGAGAGTGGAAGGCAACTTTTACGCTCGGAGCTCCCGGCGGCGCGAGTACTGCGAGGGGAAATCGTGCCGGAAACGACATTGCGCTTTCGTACGCCAGGCGACCCCCGGCAGGAGCGCTGGTCGGTCGTGCATGCAACAGCGGTCAGGGCACCGGATGGCAGCATTCAACAGGTCATCTCAATCTTCCGTGATGTCACCGAACGAAAGTGGGCCGAGGATACCGCCAAATTTCTGTCAGCCGTAAACCTGGAGCTCACACGCTCACTGGACTATGAGGCGACGCTGGCGCGCGTGGCGGAGCTTGCCGTACCAGGGCTGGCAGACTGGTGCCTGGTGGATGTCCTTGGCGACGACCGCCAACTCCATCGCCTCGCGGTTGCGCACAGGGATCCCGCGAAGGTGCGCCTGGCCGAGGAGTTGGCCAGACGCTACCCGGATCAACCCGCGGGCGCACCAGGGGCTTCAGGGGTGCTACGCACTGGTCGCGTGGCATTCGTGGAACAGGTCTCGGACGAGATGATCCAGACCGGCGCGCGCGACGCGGACCATCTCGCCATCTTGCGTGGGCTACACATACGGTCAGTTATTGTCGCCCCGCTCATCGCGCGCGGACTCGGGCTCGGCACTATTACACTCGCCACTTCGGAGTCCGGCCGCCGCTACGAACAACGCGATGTCAGGCTTGCCGAGGATCTGGCGGTGCGGGCCGCCGTGGCCGTCGACAATGCTCGCTTGTACCGAGAAGCGCAGGAGCAGGCCGCGACGCACGTGGAGCTCAACCAGGCGCTGCGCGAGGCGATGACGCACCTCGAGCAAAACTTGCGAACTCGAGATGAGTTTCTCGCTTCAGCTGCCCACGATCTGAAAAATCCTCTTGCCTCCATCAAGGGACTTGCTCAACTTCTGGAGCGTCGCGTGGCTCGCGCCGAGGGGCTTTCGTTGGAGGCCGTTACTGACGGCCTGGCGCGGATCGATTCGGTCGCGACGCGCGCAACCAATCAGGTGGATGAACTGCTGGATGTTGCGCGTCTGCAGATGGGTCGTGCCCTTGGGCTCGATCTGCAACCCACCGATCTGGTCGAATTGGCCCGCGACGCCGTGACCGAGCACGCTGCGCGCACGCAACGCCATGAAGTCACGTTCCAGAGCGATGTACCTGAGCTTGTGGGCCTCTGGGATCGGCACCGCCTGTCCCGAGTATTTGACAATTTGCTCGATAACGCTGTGAAGTACAGTCCAGAGGGTGGACTCGTCTCTGTGCGCGTAACTCGCGAGGCCAGCCCCAGCATGGCAGTGGTCGTCGTGGAGGACGCGGGGGTTGGCATCCACCCTGATGATCTGGCACGAATTTTTCAACGTTTCGAACGCGGCGTCAACGTGGTTGGAGAAATTGTCGGAACTGGAATCGGGCTCGTCACAGTGAAGCACGTCGTCGAGAGTCACGGAGGTACCGTGACCGCCAGTAGTCAACCACACCAGGGCACCACATTCACTATTCGTTTACCATTGACTGCGGCGGCCGACGCATCCGGCGTGCCGGACGTCTGAACGGAGCCCGTGGCGACGCCAGGACCTCGGCCAGCACGTGTACTCGTCGTCGACGACGACGAAGATATGCTGGCGGTCATTCAGGGGGTTCTCGAGGACCATGGTCTGGCCGTCGTGACTGCACGGGATGGCCGAGAAGCTGTGGGTGCGGCGGAGCGCGAAACCCCGGATCTGCTGATCCTGGACGTTACGCTACCAGTCCTCAGCAGCACGTCAGTGGCTGAGCGCATGCGCGAGATGAGTGGTGCGCCTCTGCCGGTCCTGGTGATTACAGCCGACGGCCACGCGCGACAGAAGGCAACCCAGTTGGGCGCGTACAGGTACTTGCGAAAGCCGTTCGATCTGACCGACCTGTTGGACGCCGTGTGGTTGGGTCTACGCGCGCGATCCGCTGATTGAACATATCTGTGGTCAACAGTCGCACGTGCGCTAAAGCCAAACGGCTGCGGGTACACCGGGTGTCGTGCGGTGCCGCCACATGCACCCACGGGCTCGACAACTAGATATCGCTTGCTCTCCCAGGTGGCTCTGGACTCGCGTGGCGCATCCGCGCCACGGCAGCCCTCGAACCCATGCTATCTAGCCAGAAGACGCTTATCCATAGCGCGGCCGTGAATTTACCGCGGCTGCGCATCCGGAATGAGCGACTGTTGCCTGGCTTCTTCCGTCGCGGTGGATTGCACTTCATCCACGACACGACCAACTTTATGCATCGTATCCTGGGTCAATTCCCTTGCGGAACCCATCAAGTTATCGCGCG